>JASHXK010000114.1 GCA_030043575.1 Terriglobales bacterium | reverse complement strand
AGACCTTCCTTGAAATCTACCGAGGGCTGATACTTCAATTTCCCCTGCGCCTGCGAGATGTCGGCCAGGGAATGTTTAATGTCGCCGGCGCGCTCGGGGGCATAGATTGGCTCTCCAGTAAAACCGGTCAGCGGTTTCAGCAACTCAACTGTCTCATTGAGACTGAAACGATGCCCGGTCGCGATGTTGAAGGTCTTGCCAGCAACATCGGCCTCAGGCGCCATCGCCGCCAGCAGGTTAGCGGCCACTGCATTATCGATGTAATTGAAATCGCGTGACTGTTCGCCGTCACCGTAGATCGTCGGGCGCTCGCCGCGCAGCATCAGCGTGATGAACTTTGCCAGCACCGCCGAATATTGCGATGTCGGGTCCTGCCGCGGCCCAAAGATGTTGAAGTAGCGCAGGCTCACCGTCTGCAGGCCATACACGCTATGAAACACCTTCATGTACATTTCGCCGGCCAGCTTCGAGACGGCATAGGGCGAGAGCGGCAAGGGTGTCATGTCTTCGCGCTTCGGCAACGCCGGCGTGTCGCCATAAGCGGATGACGAAGCTGCATACAGCACGCGCTTCACTCCTGCATCGCGCGCGGCGAGCAGCACGTTCATCGTGCCTTCAACATTCACGCGATTGCTGCGCGCCGGATCGGCGACCGACTTCGGCACCGACGGCACCGCAGCCTGATGCAAGACGTAATCGACCCCGCTGCATGCCGACTGAACCGCATCCGCATCCAGCAGATCGGCCTCGCGAAAATCGATTTGAGAGAGAACTTCCTGCAGGTTCTCGCGGCGTCCGGTCTCGAAGTTGTCGAGACCGCGCACCTGGTCGCCACGTTCGAGCAAGGCGCGCATAAGCGCCGAGCCGATGAATCCCGCTGCGCCTGTAACCAGAAATAGCGCCATGGCTACAGCTTAGCACGCAGGGGGGATCAAGTTGGTTAGGGAGAGTAGCGTGGTGGGCTGGCTTGCCCTTCGTACTCGAAGATGCATCTGCCGTCCCTGCGGGACTCCAATCAATTTTTTCCACTCACCCAGCACTCCGCCTGCGGCTACGTGCTGGGCTAAGCTATTCCGTGCCTTCGGCACTCGACTTCGGTTGTCCGTACTGTATCGCCGCGGTTATAAGACACTTCTCGCGGACATGAACAGGCGGGGCTGTCGTCTTTCGTGCCCTGCGGCGCTGGCGTTAGAGCCAACTGTTCGTTGGCTGCTCTTAGCCGACGGCTGATGGCTGATCGTTAGAACGTGGTCAGCGCGGTTCCCGGCTCGCGCCAGGTGTACGATCCCAGCATCTTCAGATAATTGCCGCGCAGGAACGCAGTCGGGTCTTCGATGTTGACCATGCTCATGCTGCCGCGCATCTGCCGGATCGATACGTACTCGTGCTCTTCCATCCAGCTTTCGATCCCGGCCAGAACCACGCCGATGTGCTCGATGCCGTACTTCAGCAGCGCCGAGGTCATCATGGTGACGTGCGCGCCAGCCATCATGCACTTCAGCACATCGCTTGAGTCATGGACGCCACCGGTGATCGCGATGTAGGTCTCAACCTGGTGATAGAGAATCGCAGCCCAGTGGAGACGGAGGCGCAGCTCGTGTGGGCTGCTGAGCACCAGGTTCGGAGTCACCTCCATCTCCTCGAGATCGAAGTCGGGCTGATAAAAACGATTGAAGATGACTACGCCGTCGGCGCCCGAGTCCGCGAGTCGTTTTGCGAAATTGGCGAACGAGGTGAAGTAAGGACCCAGCTTCACCGCGATGGGAATGCGGATGCTCTTGCGAATGGTCCGCACGAGATTGCAGTAGCGCGCCTCAAGATCCTCCGCGGTGAGCGCCGGATCGGTGGGAATGTCGAAGATATTCAGCTCGAGCGCATCGGCGCCGGCCTGCTCCATCAACTCAGCGTAACGCACCCAACCGCCGGGCGAGCGTCCGTTCAAGCTGCCGATTACCGGGATGCTGACCGACTGCTTGCCTTTGTGCAGCAGTTCCAGATAACGATCCGGACCGACATGATACTTCTGCATATCGGGGAAATAGGAGGTCGATTCGGCGTAGCTGTTGGCACCGTACTCCAGCGCGTTGTCGATGTTCTCGCTCTCGGCTTCGATCTGCTCTTCCATCAGCGAGTACATGACGATCGCCGACGCGCCCGCATCTTCCAGCCGCGCGAAGTTCTCCAGCTTCTCCGTCAGCGGCGAGGCCGATACCACGAGCGGGTTCTTCAGTTTCAGTCCGAGATAATTGGTTGACAGGTCGATCATATGGTTTGGTTTCCTCTCACGCGCCTCGCGCCGTGTCTCGCTTTGCATCAGGGCACGACTTCAGTCGTGCCGATAACGATCGCATTTTGATTCTGGGCTCTAGCGCCCCGGCAGGGGCTGAAGCCCAATTTCTACCCGCCTTGTGCGGCACGATTGAAGTCGTGCCCTGACACAATGCGTTATCTCAACAATCTCCGCACCTGCTATGCGGACCTGCAGGTCTACACTGCCCGAAACTTCGACGACCTGAAGGTTCGCGCTATGCAACTGCGCGACGCAGGCTAAAGGCCTGCTCTACCCTTATTTCTTCTCGAAGCTCATCGCCGCC
>JASHXK010000113.1 GCA_030043575.1 Terriglobales bacterium | reverse complement strand
TAGAGCGGCGCGAAGCGCCGCGCTATCGGCCATCAGCTGTCAGCCGTCGGCTAAGGCAAAGTGGTTGATGCTAACAAGCCAGTGAGTGGCAGGCTGGCGGAACAACAAGAAGCAAGCTGAGGGCTGATAGCCGAGAGCTGATAGCAAAACCAAGCTGACAGCTGATGGCTGACAGCTGAGAGCTCAAACGATGAATGTAGACAAAATTCGTAACTTAACGGACATCGAGCTGGAGCATCAGCAGCGTGAGCTGTCGGACCAGCTGTTCAAGATGAAGTTTCAGCTCAAGATGGGCCAGACCGAAAGTCTGAAGAAGATTCGCGAGCTGAAGAAGGACATAGCGCGGGTGAAGACGGTGATGCGTCAGAAGCAGCTCGCCGGCGGCAACGGAGCTTCGGCTCCGAAGGCGCCGGTAGCCAGCGCTCCCGCACCGGCGAAGAAAGCGGCCGCAAAGAAGACCAGGGCCGCGACGGAGAAAAAGTAAGCCATGGCCGAAACCACAGCAACCAGCAACGCAACCGCCGCGGGGCAGCGCAAGACCATGATCGGCAAAGTCGTCTCCACCAAGATGGCCAAGACCATCGTGGTTGAGGTGCGGCGGCAGAAGGCGCACCCATTCTACAAGCGCGTGGTGACGCGCAGTAAAAAGTTCTACGCGCACGACGAGCAGGGCACAGCGCATCTCGGCGACTTCGTGAAGATCGAGGAAACCCGTCCGCTGTCCAAGCTGAAGCGGTGGCAGTTGAAGGAGATCGTGCAGCGAGCGGCGCTGGTTGCTCCGGTTGAAGAAGCGGTCGGCGAGAACGCCTAGGGCGGGTTTGAAGGAGACGGATTTATGGCAGTGATGATGAGGACCATGCTCGATGTTGCCGACAACTCCGGGGCGCGTAAGCTTCAGATGATTCTGCCGCTGGGCGGTTCAACCGGCCTGGTTGCTGGTCTGGGCGATGTGATTACCGCTGCCGTGAAGGAAGCTGCTCCGGATGGCACCGCCAAGAAGGGCACAGTGGTCAAGGCGGTAATTGTACGCACGCGTAAGGAACATCGTCGCCGCGACGGCACCTATATCCGCTTCGACCAGAATGCGGCCGTGCTGATCAATGAGGCGCATGAACCGGTGGGCACACGCGTCTTCGGGCCGGTCGCCCGCGAGCTGCGCGAGAAGAAGTTCTTGAAGATTGTTTCCCTGGCGCCGGAAGTGCTGTAAAGGCAGTGGCTAGTGGTCAGTGGCCAGTGGCCAGTGGCCAGTTTGAAAACGCTGGTAGATGCAAGAGTTTGAGTGGCAACGGACGAGCGCCGGCAGGCGCGGGATCAGCTTAGCCCAGGACGAAGTCCTGGGTAAGTAAGCAAATCAAGATTCGAGTCCCTTTAGGGACGGCAGAGATTGGTAGAGGCTACGAGATGCAGAAGACAGTCGACATTCGCCGTAACGATCAGGTGCGGGTGATTACGGGACGGGACAAGGGCAAGCAAGGCCGCGTGCTGCGCGTCATGCCGGACGAGGGCAAGGTGCTGGTTGAGCACGTGATGATGGTGAAGAAGAACGTGCGCCCCAATCCGCAGCGCAATATCAAGGGCGGCATTGCTGAGCAGGAGAGCGCCATCTCCATCAGTAACGTGATGCTGATGTGCAACTCCTGCAACCGGCCGGTTCGCGTAGGTCATGAATACCATGGCGACCGCCATGTGCGGGTGTGCAAGAAGTGCGGTACGACGCTGGAGAAGTAGCAACTAGCGTTGAGCTGCGAGCTATGCCGGTGTGGTGATCGGAGTTCGCGATCGAGCCGCCAGCGCAAGAGCCCGAAGGGCGGAACAGAATTTAGCCCAGGGCGTAAGCCCTGGGTAGGCGGAAGAGTTAAGAACTGAGTTCCTTCAGGGACGGCACAATTGATTTCCTCACGAACCGGCGCAACGCCGAAACCGTGAGAAAGGTAAAAGCAGAGAAATGGCAGACGAGAAGAAACAAAAAGCCCAGCCGGGCGGAGGCAAGCAGCAGGGTGGTCAGGCCAAGCCTCAGGGCAAGAAAGCAAAGCCGGGAGAAGTAGAAGCGGCGAGCGATCAGGCTGCAGCCAAGCCGGCGCGGCCTAAGGCAAACAATCGTGGCACGGCCCGCTTGCGCGACCGCTATTACAAAGAGGTTTTACCGACGCTGATGAAGGAATTCAGCCTCGACAATCCGATGGCCGCTCCCAAGCTGGAGAAGATCATCGTGAACATGGGCGTAGGCGAGGCAACGCAGAATGCCAAACTGATCGATCCGGCTGCGACCGAAGTCGGCCAGATCACGGGCCAGAAGCCTGTGGTCACCAAGGCGCGCAAATCGATTGCGGCCTTCAAAGTTCGCGAAGGCATGCCCATCGGCGTCATGGTGACCCTGCGTGGCGATCGCATGTACGAGTTTTTCGACCGGCTGGTGAACGTTGCCCTGCCGCGCGTGCGCGACTTCCGCGGTGTGCCGACCAAGTCGTTCGACGGGCGCGGCAACTATACCCTGGGTGTGCGCGATCAGCTGATCTTCCCCGAGATCGACTATGCGAAGGTCGAGAAGCTGAAGGGCATGAACATCACGATTGTGACCTCGGCAGGAACGGACGATCAGGCGCGGGCGCTGCTGAAGCACATGGGCATGCCGTTCCGGCAGTGAGAAGAGTTTCAAGTTTCGAGTTTCAAGTATTGAAGAGACTCGGTGGAATTGAAAGCTAACAGCTAAAGGCTAAGAGCTAGTAGCCAATGGCGAAAGGCGAGCATGGCCAGAACATCACAAATAGCAAAGACGAAGAAGAAACTTAAGTTCTCGACCCGGCAGCATAATCGCTGCAAGATGTGCGGGCGCGCGCGTGGTTATCTGCGCAAGTTCGGGCTATGCCGCTTGCATTTCCGCGATCTGGCGCTCCGGGGCGAGATTCC
This sequence comes from Terriglobales bacterium, assembly GCA_030043575.1. Lineage (GTDB taxonomy): Bacteria > Acidobacteriota > Terriglobia > Terriglobales > Acidobacteriaceae > Bog-257. The sequence goes on along the minus strand of JASHXK010000113.1, from coordinate 10,899 downwards.
CGGGGTTGCGAAGTCGAGTTGGTAAAGCAGTGGCTAGTGACGAGTGGCTAGCTGAGGTTTAGTTCGTCGGCGGCAGGTTCTTCTCGTGGACTAAGGAGTTTGGAGAAGCGAACGGGCGACGATATCAGGAGAAGCAGAGCATGAGTTTGACCGATCCGGTCTCGGATTTCCTAACCAGAATTCGTAATGCCATCAAGGCGCGCCAGCAGAAGGTCGACGTTCCGCATTCGAAGCTGAAAGTGGAGATGGCCCGCATTCTAAAAGAAGAGGGCTACATTGCGAACTTCAAGGCGACCGACGAAGAAGGACGCAAGGTCTTGCGCGTTTACTTGAAGTACAGCTCCGACAATTCGTCGCCGATCTCGGACCTGAAGCGCGTCTCGCGTCCCGGCTGCCGCGTGTATGTCGGACATAGCGAGATTCCCCGCGTGCTGGGCGGTTTGGGGATCAACATTCTGACCACGCCGAAAGGCGTGATGACCGGCCGCCAGGCGCGTAAAGAGGGCGTGGGCGGCGAAGTCTTATGCGAGATCTACTAACTGGCTGCCAGCTGTCGGCTACCGGCCGTCGGTAAGAGCGCAGGTTAGTGAAGAGTTGAATTCGGGCTTGATGCCCGGACCACGAAGAACAAGCTGACGGCCGAGAGCTGACAGCCGAGAGCTAAAGATTATGTCTCGAATTGGAAAGAAACCGATACCGCTGCCCAAGGGCGTGACCTATGCCGTCGAGGGCAATACCGTGCGCGTCAAGGGCCCGAAGGGCGAAGTCGTCACCCACATGCCGGGCGGCGTCAAGCTGGAACAGAATGACGGCAATCTTGTGGTCATCCGTGAAGACGACTCCAAGGCCGCGATTCACGGGCTCGTTCGCGCCTTGGTTAACAACTCCGTCGAGGGCGTCACCAAGGGCTGGACCAGGGAGCTGGACATCGTCGGCATCGGTTATCGCGCCGAGATGAAAGGCAAAGGCACGGTGGTGTTCACGCTGGGCTATTCGCACCCGATCGAGTATCCGTTGCCCAGCGGCATCGAAGTCGCGATCGATCCCAAACAGACGCACTTGACCATTAGCGGTATCGATCGCCAGAAGGTAGGATTTGTCGCCGCCGAGATGCGTGGCCTGCGTCCGCCTGATCCCTACAAGAACAAGGGAGTACGCTACACGGGCGAGCGGTTGAAGAAGAAGGTCGGCAAGACCGGAGCGAAATAGTCGCGCATTCGCGGGCGTCTGAGCCCGCGGCGACTATCCCGAGCACAGCGAGGGATCTGCTGTTAGAGAGCTGCTTAGATTGATGTTTTGACGGGATGGGCTTCGGCCGCCGTTACCCGGTTCAGAAACCCGGGATAAGGAAAACAGAGATGATTTCGAAGACTTCAAAGGATCAAACGCGGCAAAAGGTTCACAGCCGCATCCGCAAGAAGCTGATGGGGACCGAAGAACGGCCACGGCTGAATGTGTATCGCTCGGAGAATCACATCTACGCCCAGGTCATTGATGACGCTAAGGGCGTCACCCTTGTCCATGCCACTTCGCTGGAAAAGGCCAAGGGCGTCAAGGGCGACAAGCGGCCTACGGGAGGCAATGTCAGCTCGGCCAAGGAAGTGGGCAAGCTAATTGCCCAGCGTGCCAAGGACAAGGGCATCAAGAAAGTCGTGTTCGATCGCGGCGGTTATCTGTATCACGGGCGCATCAAGGCGCTGGCCGATGCCGCGCGCGAAGCGGGATTAGAGTTCTAAACAGTAGTCGTCAGTTGCCGGTTACCGACTCGGGGCGCGGCTCTGGCGAAAAAACGAAGAGCGAATAGCGAGAAACGAAGAGCGAAAATGCCAACAGTAAAGAAAAAGTTAGATGCTGGTCAGTATCAGCTGAAGGACCAGGTGGTCTCGATCAACCGCGTTACCAAGGTCGTCAAGGGCGGCAAGAATCTATCGTTCGCGGCATTAGTGGTTGTCGGCGATCCAGCCTCGGCGGTCGTGGGTTACGGCTCCGGCAAGGCGAAGGAAGTTCCGCAGGCGATCCGCAAGGGCATCGAGTCAGCCAAGAAGAACCTTCTGCGGGTGAACCTGAATCAAACTACCATCCCGCATCAGGTCCTGGGACGCTACGGCTCCGGAATGGTGCTGTTGAAGCCGGCTCCGGAAGGAACCGGCGTGATCGCCGGCGGCGCGGTGCGCGCGGTAATGACTTCAGCTGGCGTGCAGAACGTGCTGACCAAGTCGATCGGCACCACCAATCCGCATAATGTGATCAAAGCCACGTTCAACGCGCTGGGCAAGCTGCGCGACCGTCAGGATGTAGCGGCGCAACGCGGCAAAGCCGTGGAGGAGCTGTAATCATGGCGCGAGTTCGAAAAAAGACAGCGACGGCGGCGGCCGCGCACGGCTCGAAGATTCACCTGAAGTGGGTACGTTCGGCCATCGCGTCGCCGGTTAAGCATAAGCTGGTAGTCAAAGGACTGGGCTTTACCCGGCTGAATCAGGTGGTCGAGCGCGAGGATACGCCTTCCATCCGTGGTATGGTGGCCAAGGTGCCGCACTTAGTGGAGATTGTGAAATAGTTGCCGGTTTGTATCAGGGCACGACCTCGGTCGTGCCGGTACAAGGCAGAAAGATACAGCGGCTTTAGCCGCTGAGCAGGGGCTAAAGCCCGATCATAACGGGCGCGTTTCGGCACGACTGAAGTCGTGCCCTGATACAAGGCGCCAACAGGGATCGAACATGAACTTAAGTACATTAAAAGCGCCCCGTAAGGCAAACGAGAACCGCAAGCGAATCGGCCGCGGTATGGGCTCGGGCATGGGCAAGACTTCGACCCGAGGCCACAAAGGCCAAGGCTCGCGCAGCGGCTCGCGCATGATGCGCGGATTTGAAGGCGGTCAGATGCCGTTGCATCGCCGTCTGCCCAAGCGCGGTTTTGTCAACATCTTCCGCACCGAGTACGAAGTGGTGAATCTGGAAAAGCTCGCCAACCTAGGCGATAGCGAGATCACACCCGACGTACTGCGCAAGGCCGGAATGATCAGCTCGCGCAGGGCTTTGGTAAAGGTGCTGGGACAGGGCGAGCTGTCGAAGGCCCTCACCGTGCATGCGCACAAGTTTTCCAAGTCGGCGCAAGAGAAGATCGAGAAAGCCGGGGGAAAAGCAGTGGTCAGTGGCTAGTGGCCAGTGACCAGTTGTGGCAACTGAAATTCTGGCGTTGATGATTTTGGACTTCTGGATTGTTCTTGCTTGCTCAGGACACGGGGGCGCAGTTAACTGACAACTGGCCACTGGCCACTGGCAACTGGGGTAAAAATGCTTGAGAAGTTAGCCAACGTATTCCGCGTTCCCGATCTGCGAAAGCGCATTCTGTTCACGCTTGGGCTGCTGGCGGTGTATCGTCTCGGCGGCCACATTCCGACGCCGGGTATCAACGCCGATAAGCTGGCGCAGTTCTTCGACCAGAACCGGGGCAGCTTCCTGGGCTTCATCGACCTGTTCAGCGGCGGGCAGTTGCGCCGGCTGACGATCTTCGCCCTCGGCATCATGCCGTACATTACGGCGTCGATCATCCTGCAGTTGATGACCGTGGTGTACGAGCCGCTGGCCAAGCTGCAAAAAGAAGGCGAACTGGGCCGCAAGAAGATCACCCAGTGGACGCGCTACCTGACTCTAGGCCTGAGCGCCGTGCAGTCCTTAGGCATCGCATTTACGTTGCAGCGCCAGCCAGATTTCGTTGTGAACCCCGGCATCGGTTTTGTCCTGATGACCATGCTGACGCTGACCACGGGCAGCGTTTTCATCATGTGGCTGGGCGAGCAGATTACCGAGCGCGGCGTCGGAAACGGTATGTCTTTGCTGATCTTCGCCGGCATCGTGGTCGGCCTGCCGCGCGGCGTCATGGACCTGCTGGACAAGGCCAAGAGCCAGGCTTGGGGCGCGCTGACTGTACCGGCCATGCTGTTGCTAGTTGTGCTGATGGTCGCGGTGGTCGCCTTTATTGTGTTCGTGGAGCGCAGCGAGCGCCGTATCCCTGTGCAGTACGCCAAACGCGTGGTCGGACGCAAGATCATGGGCGGCCAGTCCACCCACCTGCCGCTGCGTGTGAACTCCGGCGGCGTGATGCCGGTGATCTTCGCGTCGTCGGTGCTGACTTTGCCGCAGACCGCAGGAGCGCTGTTCAAGGACAACCGTTACTTCGGTCCGATGCTCCGTGCATTGCAGTGGGGCGAACCGCTGTACACACTGCTGTACGCGATCGGCATCATTTTCTTCGCGTACTTCTACATATCGATTGTCTTCAACCCGACCGACGTTGCCGACAATATGAGGAAGTATGGCGGGTTCATACCGGGCATTCGGCCGGGCGCGCGCACGGCAAATTACATCAACGATATTTTGACGCGCATCACCCTGGTAGGCGCGCTATACCTGATTCTGATTTCGTTTATTCCGGAGTGGATGATCGCCGGTATTCGTTTGAACCACCTGCCAGGCGTGATTGGCGCGTTCTTCGAACGATTGCCGAACTTCGTCACTAACGGTCTCGGCGTGAACTTCTACTTTGGCGGAACGTCGCTGCTGATTGTAGTCGGCGTGGCGATGGATACGATCAATCAGGTGGAGTCCCAGCTGGTGATGCGGCATTACGAGGGCTTTACCCCGCGCAGCGGAAGAATCCGCGGGCGCAGAGCAACGTGGTAAGGCAGTGGTCAGTGGCTAGTGACCAGTGGCTAGCAAAAACTGACTGAAGCTGGCGACCTTCTGGCCACTGGCAACTGACCACTGGCCACTGTTTCTGGGCCCGTCTAGCGGCGGGCAGAAAGAAGAGATGTTCGGAAGAATCCGGGAGGCGGTCGCCCAGCGTCATCCGGCTCACGAACGGCTCTCAGGGTACAACCAATGGAAGTGCAGACTTCCGCAGCAGTGGGCGTGCAGACGAATACGCGTATAACGGGTCCTATTATCCTGCTGGGACCTCCGGCGGCCGGCAAAGGAACGCAGGCCAAGCTGATTGCGCAAACCTTCGGCATTCCGCAGATCTCCACGGGAGACATTCTGCGGGCCAACGTGGCGCAAAAGACCGAGCTGGGTTTGAAGGCCAAGGCGATCATGGAACGGGGCGACCTGGTTCCGGACGAGCTGGTCTGCGACATGGTGGCCGACCGGCTGCTGGAGGCGGACTGTTGTCGCGGATTCATTCTGGACGGCTTCCCGCGGACGGTCGGTCAGGCCGAATGGCTGGATGCGCAGCTGGAGAAGATGCGGAGTTGCAAGGCGGGCGACATGGCCGCCCAAAAGGCGTGCGCGGCGCCGGTTGTGATAAGGCTGATAGTAGATTATAATGTTCTACGGCAACGGGTTACCGGGCGCCGTTCCTGTCCCACCTGTGGGCGGATTTATAACGTCTACTTCCAGCCTCCCAAAGTCCAGGGTATCTGCGATGTTGATGGCACGTCACTTGTGACGCGCCCGGACGATGCGGAAGACGTTTTTGCCGAGCGCATGAAAACTTACGACCGGCAAACGCTGCCCTTGGTCGATTATTACCGGGCTCGTGGACGGCTGGTGGAAGTGAACGGCGAACAGCCGGTGGAAGAGGTAATGGCGCAGGCGTTTGGCGCGATCGAGAATGTCAATCGTTTGTAAGTCAGCTGCGGAGATCGAGAAGATGCGCCACAGCGGGCGCATTGTTCGCCAGGTTCTCGAGGCAGCAAAAGAAGCGGTTGCACCCGGTTGCTCCACCATGGATCTGGAGCGCGTGGCCGAGCGCAAGATTCGGGACTTAGGCGCGAAGCCGGCATTCAAGGGTTATTACGATTATCCCTGTGTGTTGTGCGCCTCGGTGAACAACGAGATCGTACACGGCATCCCGTCGGAGCGGCGGGTGCTGAAGGCGGGCGACATCGTTTCGCTGGATTGCGGTGTCGTGCTCGATGGCTACTACGGTGATGCGGCGATCACCGTTCCTGTAGGCGACAAGATCACCTCCGAGCTGCAGAAGCTGCTGGACGTGACGCGCGAATCGCTGGCTCAGGGAATCGAGGCGGTGCGCGCAGGCAACACGGTTGGCGACATCGGTGCGGCCGTACAGAAATATGTAGAGTCCAACGGCTTCAGCGTGGTTCGCGAGTTTGTGGGGCACGGAATCGGCACGCACCTGCACGAAGATCCGCAGGTGCCGAACTACGGCACGCCGGGCCACGGTCCGAAGTTGCGCGACGGCATGGTGCTGGCGATCGAGCCGATGGTGAATATGGGCCGTCCTGGAACGCGCTTGCTGGACGACAAGTGGACGGCTGTAACCGAAGACGGAAGCTATAGCGCTCACTTCGAGCACTGCATTGCGGTCACGAAGAATGGGCCGATGATTTTGACCGAATAGTGGCCAGTGGCTGGTGGTCAGTGGCCAGTTAAGAAACCAGATTGGGGAATCTAGCCACTGACCACTGGTCACTGGCAACTGGGTGTGAATGAGTAAGGAAGACGCGATTGAGGTAATGGCAGTGGTGATTGAGCCGCTGCCTAATGCGATGTTTCGAGTGGAGCTGGAGAACAAGCATCAGGTGCTGGCGCACGTCTCCGGCAAGATGCGCAAGAACTTCATCCGCATTCTTCCTGGCGACCGCGTCGCGGTGGAACTGTCGCCGTACGATTTAACCCGCGGGCGCATTGTGTATCGGTACAAATAGTAACTAGTAGCTAGTAATTAGCAACCAGCAAAAGGGTTCATAGGCACTATGAAGGTACGCGCATCGGTCAAGAAGATTTGCGACAAGTGCAAGGTGATTCGCCGCCACGGCGTAGTCCGCGTGATTTGCGAAAACTCCAAGCACAAACAGAGACAAGGATAAAGAAGCACTTAGCTTTTGGCCGTTAGCATTTAGCTAAAGGCCAGGAGCTAGAAGCTAACAGCGATTTTCTGGGGTAACTATGGCACGTATTGCAGGCGTGGATCTTCCGCGCAACAAACACATCCGGATCGCGCTGACCTACATCTACGGTATCGGTAATTCGCGGTCAGCCAAGATTCTTGGCGCGGCTCACGTCGAGCCGGTCAAGAAGGTCAGCGATCTGAACGAAGACGAAGTCAACCGTATCCGCCAGGTCATCGAGCAGGAAGGCGACGTCGAGGGCGATCTCCGCAAAGATATCTCGATGCACATCAAGCGGCTGATCGAGATTGGCTCGTATCGCGGCTATCGGCATCGCCGCAGCCTGCCGGTCCGCGGACAGCGCACCCACACCAACGCCCGCACTCGCAAGGGACCGCGCAAGGGCACGGTGGCGAATAAGAAGAAAGCGACGTCAAAGACATAACCTATGGCTAAAGCAGCAGGTTCGGCAGCCGACAAAAAAGGCAAGACCAAGAAGTTCAAGAAGAAGGAGCGCAAACACATCCCGCACGGGTTGGTGCACGTGCAGGCGTCCTTCAACAACACCATCGTTACCATCTCGGATCCGACCGGCAACACCGTGTCGTGGAAGAGTTCGGGATCGCTAGGCTTCCGCGGGTCGCGCAAGGGAACGCCGTTCGCCGCACAGCAGGCCGCGATGAATGCGGCCAACCAGGCGCGCGATCACGGCATGCGCAGCGTCGATGTGCGGGTCAGCGGTCCGGGTTCGGGACGTGAGTCGGCGGTGCGCGCTCTGGCTGCGGCTGGCCTGGATGTCCGGACGATCAAGGACGTGACGCCAGTACCGCATAACGGCTGCCGACCGCCGAAACGGCGCAGAGTTTAAAGGCAGTGGTCAGTGGCTGGTTGCCAGTGACCAGATGTGCTGACGACTTGCCGTGATGCTGAAGGGTTTACGCTTCGCAGCAACACGGCGCAGGGGAAGGATCCGAGCCCCGCTCTGCGGGACGGCGGCAAGATAGCCCAGCACGGAGCGAAGCGGAGTGCTGGGTAGCATGAAATAACGTGCTGAGCCCCTTCAGGGGCGGCATAAGTGCTGGCGGAGAATCGGATTGTTCGTTTGAACATCCAATTATCACCCAGCGACAACTGATTTTGATCGGGACGAAGGGACGCCAAGTCCTGTAAACCGATCCGCGAAACGAGCGGACAACGTCTGCTCCGAGGAGATAGAACTTGGCACGGTACAAAGACGCAGTTTGCCGCCTTTGCCGCCGCGAGGGCATGAAGCTGTTCCTCAAAGGCGGAAAATGTTTTACGGACAAGTGTCCGATCGAGAAGCGCAATTTTGCCCCTGGCCAGCACGGCAAGGATCGCAAGGCAAAGATCGTTGGCTACGGTCTGCAGCTTCGCGAGAAGCAAAAGGCGAAGCGCATCTACTTCACCCAGGAAGGCCAATTCCGTAACTATTTCGAGCGCGCCTTTCGCACAAAAGGTGTAACCGGCGAAATGCTGCTGCAGCAGCTTGAGCGCCGGCTCGACAACGTTGTGTACCGCCTTGGCTTTGCCGTAGCGCGGCGCCAGGCGCGCCAGTTGGTGCGTCATGGTCATGTCGCGGTCAACGGCAGGAAGGTGAACATCCCTTCCTATCAGGTGAAGACGGGAGATGAGATCACGGTGCGCGAAGGCAGCCAGAAGCTGGCAGTCCTGGAGGCCGCGAAGGATTTCGCCAGCCATCAGGCGCCGCCGGTATGGCTGGAAGTCGATCGCGATGCTTACAAGGGCCGCGTACTGGCTCTGCCGAAGCGCGAAGACATCAACCTGCCTCTCAATGAGCAGCTGATCGTCGAACTGTATAGCAAGTAAAGCAGCAATTAGCTATTAGCACTTAGCAAGCGGCTGCATCGCTAATCGCGACCGCGCTGGCCAAGGTTTGTATCGGGGCACGAATTCAGTCGTGCCGAACAGCGCAATTTGAATTGGGGCTTTAGCCCCTGAAACAGACAATCAGGAGCATGCGCCATGCGTAATGCTCCCCAACCTTCGCACCAGATCAGCCGGCCTTGCGCCGCGCAGCACGGTCGAAGAGATAGGAGTTACAGATGCTTTGGAAAGGCTTTCAGAAACCGAAACGACTGGCAACCGATACGGAAGTTCTGACCGACAAGTACGGTCACTTCTGGGCCCAGCCGTTCGAGCGGGGATTCGGTACAACCATCGGCAACGCGCTGCGCCGTGTGTTGCTTTCTTCCATCGAAGGAGCTGCGGTTACCGCAGTCAAAATTGAAGGCGTGCTGCACGAGTTCCAGTCGATCCCTGGGGTGGTGGAGGATGCGACCGACATTATCCTCAACTTGAAGCAGATTCCATTTCGCCTGAACGGCGATGCACCCAAGGCGATTTATCTGCGCGCCGATCAGCCGGGCATCGTCACCTCAGGCATGATTGAAGCCGACGCCGACGTCGAGGTGCTGGACAAAGATGTCTACATCGCCACCATCAGCGAGGGCGGCAAGCTCGACATGGAAATGCGCCTGAAGCGCGGCCGCGGTTACGTTTCCGCGGACAAGAATTTTGACGAGGATCTGGGTCTGGGATTCATTCCTATCGACTCGGTACACTCGCCGGTGCGCAAGTGCAATTACTCGGTTGAAGCCGCGCGTCTGGGGCAGATCACCGACTACGACAAACTGGCAATCGAGATCTGGACGAACGGCTCGGTCACGCCAGCCGACGCGCTGGGTCTGGCGGCGAAGCTGCTCAAAGACCACATGAACATCTTTATCAACTTTGAGGAGGAGCTGGAAGCGCAGGCTGCCGGCGCCGCCGACAAGCCGGAGATTCGCAACGAGAATCTGAACCGCTCGGTCGAGGAGCTGGAACTTTCAGTGCGCAGCTACAACTGCCTGAAGAATGCCAATATCCAGACCATCGGCGAGTTGGTGCAGAAGACCGAAGCCGAGATGCTGAAGACCAAGAACTTCGGCCGCAAGTCGCTGAATGAGATCAAGGAGATCCTCTCCTCGATGGGACTGAGCCTGGGCATGAAGATCGACGAGCACGGCAATGCTGTGCCGGGTAGTGCAAGCGTGGCCCAGGCTTCGAGCTTCGGTTCGTCGAATTACGGGATCGATCAGGGATACTAAAGCTGTCGGCCATCGGCTGTCGGCTCTCAGCTAAGAAGTTGGGCTGAAAGCTGACGGCTGATAGCTGAGAGCCCTTGCAAGACGGATAACAAAAGGGAATTCATATGCGTCATCGTAGAGCAGGTTGGAAGTTAGGACGGAACACCGAGCATCGGCGAGCGCTGCTGCGCAACCTGGTAACGTCGCTGATTGTGGAAGAGCGCATCGAAACGACTGTGGTAAAGGCAAAGGCGATGCGTCCGCACGTGGAGAAGATGATCACGCTGGGCAAGCGTGGCGATGTGGCGGCGAGGCGTCTGGCGGCGTCCTATCTGATGACTCGCGAGGCGGTGACCAAGCTGTTTGACACCATTTCGCCGCGTTATGGCGATCGCGACGGCGGCTACTTACGAATCATTCACTCCGGCTTCCGTCGGGGCGATGGCGGCGACCTCGCGTTCGTCGAGCTGCTGGGCAGCGAGAAGACGCTGGACGAGAAGCGTCAGAAGCGCGCCGAAATTCGCGCCAAGCGCGCCGAAGAGAGCCGCAAGGCGCTGGAAGAAGCGCAGGCGGCCGAAGGCCAGCAGGCAGCTGAGCCGGAAGCGGCCAAAGAATCGTCCGGCGAAGAGAAGTAGTTTTTCTGGCGCTACTGCATTACCCAAAACGCATCCGCAATCGCGGATGCGTTTTGCTTTTGAGAGCTGTTTCGGGATTGCTATGTCTCGGTAGAGCGAGCCTTCAGGGTACCCAACCCGCACCGCTTTGGTGCGGTTGGGCGGAGGCTCGCGTTGGGGCGTCCCTGAAAACTGATCTTGCATTCCGCTGCACTTGCAGCGGAATGCAAGATCCAATAATAGTGCGGTGACCTTGACGCGGCGCTGAAGCGCCGCTCTACCAGGACACACAAGGCCGAAACTTCTGTAGGGAAACGCTACAGAT
>JASHXK010000112.1 GCA_030043575.1 Terriglobales bacterium | reverse complement strand
GTGTGCTGCCGCTTGATAGTTTCAACGTTTTGTGTCAGGGCACGACTTCAGTCGTGCCGCAACCGCGACATTAGAGTGTGGGCTTTAGCCCCTGCTGCATTGTGCAGGGGCTAAAGCCCGATTTCTTTTTGCAGCTTTCGGCACGACTGAAGTCGTGCCCTGATACAAAGCGGCTTCGTTCGTAGGCGCGAAGGATTTGACGCAGCGCTGAAGCGCCGCACTACCCTTAGTATTTCCGCATGTGAATTTCGGTGCCGTTGCGCTCGAACTTCACCTCGTCCATGAGCTGGTTGATCAAGTAGATTCCCCGGCCGTGATTGGAATAGACGTTCTCGCCGCGGCAGGGATCGGGGAGGGCGAAGGGATCGAAGCCGGAGCCGGGGTCGCGCACGACGATCAGCATGCCGCGTTCATCATCGCAGCCGACGCAGCATTGCACCTTCTTGTTGGGATCGTTCTTGCAGCCATGAACAATGGCGTTGGCCAGGGCCTCGCGCAACGCCGTTTCGATCTCAAACTCCTTGCCGGCGGCGCATTCAAGACCACGGGCCATCTCCATGATGCCTTCCACCACGGGACTGATAGCCGTGGGATCGGCGTTGAGCGTGACCTCAATGCGTATCATCAATTTGGAGCGGTCGAACTCCACTGTAGGACAGCTGGACTCCACAACTGCTCCCCCACATGAGCCTCGTCGGGCATACTTTTACAGAAAAGCGCGGGCCGGTCAAGCGGGAAAGCGAAAAGCGGGGCGAGCGCAGGCCGTTTCGTGCCAGACAGTTCTGGCTTTTCCGGCGGATACAGCGGCGGCCGCAGTCGTATAAAATCGGCGAGTTTTCTTGATTTTCGTGTAAGATGACAGCGATTCGGCATCCGCCGCTCGGCCCAGAGCAATCGCGTCACCATGAAAAAGACCCTCCTGCTGATTCTGTGCCTTAGCCTCCTCTCACCACTGCTCGCCCAAGAAATCAAGGTCGCTGCTGCTGCGGATCTTAACTATGCGATGAAGGACCTGGCGTCGCGGTACGAGCAGAAGACGGGCAATAAAGTGGCGCTGTCCTTTGGGGCCTCCGGCAACTTCTATTCGCAGATTTCTAACGGCGCGCCCTACGATGTGTTCTTCTCGGCCGATCTCGATTACGTCAAGAAGCTCGCAGCGGCTGGGAAGATCGATAACGCTTCGGTGCGCACCTATGCGGTCGGACATCTGGTGCTGTGGGTGCCAAATAGCTCGAAGCTGGATCCGCAGAAGCTGAAGATGGACGTGCTCATCGATCCCTCGGTAAAGAAGATTGCCATCGCCAATCCGGAGCATGCGCCCTACGGCCGAGCAGCCATGGCGGCGCTGGAATTCTACATGTTCAAAGGCCTGGTCTCGGACAAGCTGGTGCTGGGCGAAAACGTCAGCCAGGCCGCACAGTTCGTGCAATCGGGCAATGCACAGGCAGGACTGATTCCGCTGTCACTGGCCGTGTCGCCAGCTATGAAAAACGACGGCAAGTATTGGGAGCTGCCCCAGGACTCCTATCCCGAGATTCAGCAGGGCGTCGGCATTCTCTCCACGTCAAAGAACAAGCAAGCGGCGCAGGCGCTTATCGATTACATTAGTTCGCCAGAGGGCACGGCCGTGCTGCAGCAATACGGCTTCCAAGTCCCGCAAGGCAAATGATCCTGCAGGCACTCACGCTGACTCTGCGGCTGGCGCTGACCGTGTCTGGGATCCTGCTCATTGTTGGCATTCCACTCGCATATTGGCTGGCGTTTTCGCGCCGGCGGTGGAAGTTTTTCGTCGAAGCGATTGTCGCACTGCCCATCGTGCTGCCGCCGACGGTGCTGGGATTTTATGTTCTGGTTGCAATCGGTCCGCTCAGTCCGGTGGGCCGGTGGTATCAGTCGGTCGTCGGACATCCGCTGGCGTTTACGTTTGAGGGACTGGTGGTTGGTTCGGTCTTATATAGTTTGCCATTTGCCGTGCAGCCGATGGCCACTTCGTTTGCGGCGATCGACCGCAAACTCCTCGATGCCTCTTCCCTGCTGGGCGCTTCGCACTGGCGGACATTTTGCCGCATCGTCCTGCCACTGGGGTTGCCGGGCGTGCTCACCGGATTCGTGCTCAGCTTCACGCACACGCTGGGCGAGTTCGGCGTGGTATTGATGATTGGCGGTAATATTCCCGGCGCCACGCGAACGATTTCCATTCTCATCTTCGACCAGGTGGAGGCGCTCGACTACGCGGCGGCGAATCGGACCGCGCTGCTGCTGCTGGTGCTGTGCTTCGCGCTCTTGGCAGCGCTCTATGGACTGCGGCGGAGTGCGGCTTGGGCTGTGTGGGGATGGAAATGAACAGGCCGGATCGTGAGCTCAGCCTCCGCATCCACAACAGCGTTGGCGGCGAGCGCGGAGCGACATTTGTACTGGACGTGGAGTTCTCCGCAGCGGCGGGGTTCACGATTCTGTTTGGCGCTTCGGGCGCGGGCAAGACGACCCTGTTGGATTGCATTGCCGGATTGCAGACGCCGGAGGCGGGGCGGATTGCTGTCGGAGCAACGAGCCTGTTCGATTCCTCCGCGGGCGTGAACATCCCGCCGAATCGACGTGGGGTGGGATATCTGATGCAAACCCTCGCACTGTTTCCGCACATGACGGTCGCGCAGAATGTGCAGTACGGACTGGATGGGCTGCAGAAGTCCGAACGTGAAGCCCGCTGCACGCGGGAACTGGAGGCGTTTCGCATTGCAGCTCTGGCGCAGCGTCGGCCGGGCGAGATCTCCGGCGGCGAGCGGCAGCGAGCGGCGCTGGCGCGTGCGCTGGTCACGCGGCCACGTGTTCTGCTTCTCGATGAGCCGCTGACGGCGCTGGATGCAGTAACGAAGTCGCAGATTCTCGACGACCTGCGCGCGTGGAATCGCGAGCAGCAGATTCCGATCCTTTATGTCACGCATCAGCGCGAGGAAGTTTTCGCGCTGGGCGAGAATGTCATTGCTCTGGATGCAGGAACGATCGTGGCGCGGGGATCTCCATATGAAGTGTTGCAGCAGCCGCAATCCGAGACAGTGGCGCAGCTGGCGGGATTCGAGAACATCTTCGAGTGCACCTTCGTCGCCGAACATCCGGAACAAGGGACGATGACATGCCGGATTTCGGGCTCGACGGTCGATCTTGAAGTACCGTTGTCGCGGATCGATCGCGCGCGGCCAGTGCGAGTAGGGATTCGCGCAGGTGACATTTTGCTGGCGTCAAATGCGCCGCAGGGATTGAGCGCGAGAAATGTTTTTCCCGGAAAGATCACATCGTTGGAGCAGCGCGATGTGATGGTGATCGCGCGCGTGAATTGCGGCGCGGAGTTCGAAGCACACGTCACGCCCGCGGCACGGGAGGAAATTAAGTTGGCAGTAGGTGGAAAGGTGTGGATGGTGGTGAAGACGTACTCGTGCCAGGTGCTGCAGGAGTAATTCGGCATTCGCACGTTGACGTAACCAG
>JASHXK010000111.1 GCA_030043575.1 Terriglobales bacterium | reverse complement strand
ATGAGTCCTGCCTGCACAAGTCTCACCCTAGCGTGCAAATGGTCTCGCAAGCTATGACATCACGCGATATTGCGGTCGAACTTTCGGCCAGTGTGAGCCATTCTGGAATCGTGCCGAATAGGAAAGGTGGAATGCGTTCTGCAGCAGATAGTCTTTGGACCGGTGCGACCCACGCCATAGGATTTTCTTAGGAGATCTCAGATTAAGTTTGGATGGAGTCCCGCAGCGGCTAAAGCTGCTTTCATCGGGTGCGGTCTACGGATGGTCTGAAGACCATCCCCTTCAAGACCGAACATAGTCGGAGTTTTCCTGGGAGCCACGAGTACTCGATGGCTGATTGGCGATTAATAGACCTAACATCGGCCGAGGCTAGGCAGGGATCAAGCCTGATCGAGACAGCGATGGTTGTTCCGATCCTGGTGCTGATGCTGTGCTTCGCGGTCGATACTGGCTACTTCTTCATCGTGGCCGCGAACCTTGTTTCCTCGTCGCGCAACGCGGTGCTGTATTCGGGCCAGGGCTTCGTTTCGCCGGCGCAACAGCAATTGCCGTCGGCGGGAACGGCGGGATCGCTGGCCGATACCGCGGGAGTGGCAGGACTGGCGGGCGGCGACCTGTCCGGGCTGGCCAACATGACCACGCAGACGTCGGTCGAGGTTTGCTCGAAGGCCATCGGCGTAACGCAGACCTCGAACGGTTACGTCACCAGTTGCAGTACCTTCCCGTCCGGCTCGTTGAACTTCACGCCCGATCAGGATCCGGAGTCGAACAGCGGGATGCTGGCGCAGCGCGTGGACGTGGTGTACACGGTGAACCTGCCGATTCCAGTGAACTTCTTTACCTTCACCATGCCGGCGCTGTCGGTGCACTGGTCGGCAGAGATGCGGGCGGTGGACTGATGCCGCTGCCAGATCAGGCGCGGAGCTGCGGCATGCAAGCCCTGGCGGAAGAACTGGGCTCGATGCTGATCGAGTTTGCACTCTCAGTGTGGACGCTGTTTCTGCTGACGTTTCTGATCTTCGAATTCTGCATGACGATTTACACCTACAGCGTGCTGGGCGACGCAGCTCGCGAAGGGGTGCGCTATGCCATCGTGCACGGAACGGACAGCTCCTCGTGCAGCGGCCCGAGCAGCGGCTGCGGCGACACGACGGGAAGCAATGTGAGGGCGGTGGTCACGGGATACGCGGGAGTTTCGTTTCACAATGTGACGGGCATGACGGTGACTCCGAGCTGGCCAGATGGCGCGTCGACGCCGACAAGCCGGGTGAAGGTGACGATCAGCTATCCCTATGTGGCGTACCTGACGCTGCCGGGATTCACGTCACCCACCATGCAGATCACCGCCGAAGGGCGGATTGTTTATTGACGGGGGACCAGAGAATGTTTCAAGAGCGCTGTTTGAACGACGCGATCTGTCCCGCTCAAGGGCTAAAGCCCAGGATCCTGGGGATGGGGCATGGGCCGGCTGAAGCCGGGCAGCTTCAAAACACTGGCGCAGCCAAGCCCTGTCAGAACACTAGCGAGGGCGGGCAGGCGAGCGTTCTGATGGTGGTGATGTTGAGCCTGTTTCTGCTGGCAGTGCTGGCCTTTGCCGTGGACTATACCAACATCTGGTTCGTACGCCAGCAGGCGCAGACCGCCGCGGATGCCGCATGTGAGGCCGGCATGATGGATGTGTATCAGATTGCCAGCGGCGCCACCATGCCCAATATGGGCTTCGCCGTGGGCAGTGCCGGCAGTTGCAGCAGCTACAGTTCGAGTGGTCCGACGATGTGCTGGTACGCCAGCAAGAATGGATTCAACGGATACAGCAACGGAACGGCGAGTGTTTCCTGGACATTCCCCAGCACAGTGGCCGGCGTGACTCCGCCACCGTCATCGATTGCACCCTATCCGTTCATGCAGGTGAGCGTGTCGCTGCCGGTGACCACGTATTTCGCCACGCTGCTCACAGGCAGCCAGACGCAGCAGGTTGCGGCCAATTCCACCTGCGGACTCACGCAGATTATGCAGGGCGCGCCCATCATGATCTTGCATCCCACGATGTCGGGCGCGCTGACCTACAGCGGGGGCGGATCGCTGACCATTGTCGGCGGGCCGCCGCGCAGCATCGTGGTGAACTCCAGCAGCGCGACGGCGGTTTCGTGCGGATCGAGCGGCGTCATCGACACGATCAATGGCGGTCCGAATCAGACGGGTTCCGACGTAGGGGTGTATGGCGGACCGCACATCGCTCCCGGCAGTTCGACCGGATGTTATGGAACGAATGGCAACACCGGCCTGCCTGCCGGCTTCAGCGGAGGAACGACCGGCCACTGGGATTGGCCGGCAAGCCCGGTGCCCGATCCGTACTCGACGGTGCCGGCCGCGGCGGGCATGAAAAGTGTGACTCCACTGACCAAGACAACGCACAGCGGCGGAACGGTGACCTACTTCAATCTGGCCGCGCCGGAGATGGATGGCTGCCCCGACACTGCGCCGACGGACTACGGCAGCTACAACGACAGCACCTACTGGACCTGCAATCTGTCGAAGTACGGGAGCCAATCGTGGTATTGCCGCGGCTGCAAGGAGTACGGACCGGGCTACTACCCGAACGGGATCAGCGAGAACGGCAATGACGTGATCACGTTTCTGCCCGGCGTGTACTACATGGACGGCAATCTGTCGATCGGCGGCAGCGATACGATTCGCATGGCGAAACCGTGCGCTAACTCGCAGGGAGTGGTGAACACCAATTCCAGCACCGGCAACTGCAGTCCGGTGACCCAGACGGCCGGCGCCAATGGCGGAGGCGGCGGAGGTCCGTGGACATGGCAGCAGACCAACGGCGTCATGTTCTACTTCCACGGCAGTGCCGTACCGGTGATCAGCGGCGCCTCAGGAGCGCCATCGTCGCCACGCGTCGATACGGTGCCGGTCACCGACCTTACGTGCAACGGAGCAGCGCCGCCATCGTATCTGAACCTGCCGTCAACGCTGAACACGAACATCATGCTGGCCGAGTGCACGACGCAGGGCAGCTACTATGACACCGCCGGAGATACGACCGACACGGTTGGAAGCATTCGCGGCCTGCTGATGTTCATGGACCACGGCGATACCGGGTCGCCGCAGCTGCAAGGTTCGGGAACGCTGGCCTACACCGGGACGCTGTATTTCCACTCCAGCACCTACGCTACGGTGTTTCAGATTCCCGGCGGGACCACCAACGGCACGTTGATCTGGGGCAACGTGGTGACCGACCAGATGCAGATTACCGGCAGCGGGGCGCTCAACATGGCGTTGAACCCGTCGACGACAACGCCAATCCTGAAGGTCGCGCTGTTGCAATAGGGTTCCCGGTCAGTCAGCAACGGGACAGCTATTGGGTATGAAGGAACTTAGTTATGAATGAGTTAGTATGAAATGGATCGGCGCCGGGACGCTACAGAAGGCAAAAGCAAAAGAGCCAGATGCGGCTCTTCTCCCTCTCTGACTCTAACTACATCATAGCATATTTGGAGGGGGATTTTGCGCGTTTTGCCAACTTTATATCTTGAACCTGCTCAGGTGATTACGGCTTATTGTTGTGTTTCGCCATATTGACATGTAAAAAGTACGCCCGAAAGTGCGCTCGTAGTAGCACGATCCGCAAAATCCGTTCCGTCTTGGGAAAACTCCTGGGACAAGTAGCTAATCGGCCGGGAGAGGCTCTGGCAGCTCGGCAGCTTCGTGTCCTGTGCCAGCAGTCGCTCCCACTGCTTCCGGCTCCACCTCAGTCTGTGGCTGCATCATCTCGTCGGGCTCGGGTTGCTGGACCTCGTCGGGAAGCAGTTCGCGCAGCAGCACGACGGAGCGGCCGGCGACATCGAGGGTGCCGTCCATACGCTGCTCGGCGAAGGGATTCTCCAGATTGTCGGTGTCCATCAGGCGCCTCCACCCGCGGGCGTGCGGCGACGGCGGCAGCGTGTAAGTGACTTTCTCGCCGTAGGAATTCAGCAAGA
>JASHXK010000110.1 GCA_030043575.1 Terriglobales bacterium | reverse complement strand
AAAGCAAAATACGTGGTCATAGGAATCATCTTTCTGGCGTTGTATGGTGCGCTTTCGTCAGCGCATGGCGGCGGACAGTCGATCGCGTACATGGCCCATCTCGGCGGCTTGCTTTTCGGATACATCTGGCTGAAGTTCGTTCCCCGGCGCGGCTTTGGATATGCCACGTCGGAGCGTATGTTCGGACTGCGCAATTCCTACTATCGCTGGAAGCGCAAGCGGGCGGCACGCAAGTTCGAGGTCTACATGCGCAAACACGACGACCGCGGCGACTACAAACACGAGGATTACTTCGACGAGTATGGGAATTTTCGCGATCCCGGCGATCGCGACCGCAAGGGGAACGGCGACTCGCGCGGACCGTGGGTGAATTGAAAGCTGTCAGCTTTCGGCTGTCGGCTGTCGGCTTGAACCATTAGCTTTAGAGACAGCCAGGTCTCTGTCCGACTGGGAATTGCGAAGAGTTGGGAAAGCCTAGCTGACGGCCGATAGCCGACGGCTACGTCTCAAACACCTTCTCCAGGCTCTCGTACAATACGATGACGGTACATAGATCGGGCAACCTGAGCCAATAGCGGTGGACTTCCGGATCGGCGAGGGCTTCAGCGCGCATCTGTGGCGAAACCCAGAAGCGCAGATGCAGAAACCGGTCAGGGCGGGAGCTGTCGCGATGGAGCGTGTCACGGGCATATCCCTTGGCGTGAACCAGGGTGTAAAGCTCTCGCAGTGTGCTTAGCAGCTCTTCTTCTTTGCCGGGCAGTGCTTCCAACGAAGCCACCGACAAGATCTCTTTAGCCATGGTGCTCTCGTTCCTCGTCCGCGATAGTTACGCCGCTAGTGGCTCTCGCCAACAGTAATTAGCCGCATGAAATTGGTAGCTCCAGCAACGTGGGTTGTTCCCGCGGTTAAGCCGAAGACATCGCCCCGTGATAACACTTGCATTCGCGTCAGCTCTCTCTCGGCGAATCCGGCCATTGACTCCACCGACAGATCGGCCGGACATCGCACCGGCGTGACTCCCCACAGCAAATTCATACGATTGCATACTGCTTCCGACTCGGTAAAGGCGTAAATGTTAGCCGCCGGACGATATTTGGAAAGCATGCGTGCCGTCGTCGCCGTCTCCGTAAAAACTGCAATGGCCCGCAGATCCAGATCTTCTGCAGCATGCGCTATCGATTCGCAGATCGTCTCCGCGATGGAAAGATGCGCGACCTGCCGGTGCTCGGGAAGTAACCGCTCAAAAGGATGGCGCTCTGTTTCAACGACGATGCGGGCCATCATCTCAACCGCTTCGCGCGGATACTTGCCGACAGCAGTCTCACCCGACAACATCACCGCGTCTGTGCCGTCGAAGATGGCATTGGCGACATCGCTGGCTTCGGCGCGCGTGGGCCGTGGACTCCCCGTCATCGACT
This sequence comes from Terriglobales bacterium, assembly GCA_030043575.1. Taxonomy (GTDB): domain Bacteria; phylum Acidobacteriota; class Terriglobia; order Terriglobales; family Acidobacteriaceae; genus Bog-257. The sequence goes on along the minus strand of JASHXK010000110.1, from coordinate 2,171 downwards.
CTAGCATCTGCGTCGCAGTGATGACCGGCCGCCGAAAATCCAGCGCCCGCCGAATAATACGCTTCTGGATCAGCGGAACCCTTTCCGGCGCCATCTCTACTCCGAGGTCGCCCCGGGCCACCATGACCGCGTTCGCCACTTCAAGAATCGAATCGAGATTTTCGATCGCCTGTGGCTTCTCCAACTTGGCAACCAACGGCACGTTATAACCGCGCGACCCGATGGCGCGCTCAGCCCGCAACACATCTTCTGCCGCACGCACAAACGAAATCGCAACCGCATCGACCTGCTGTTTCAGGCCGAAATCGAGATCGAGCTCGTCTTTTTCCGTGAGCGACGGAATGCTGACATTTGTCCCAGGCAGGTTGATTCCCTGATGCTCGCCCAACATGCCACCATTCAACACCTCACAGACGACGTCCCCATTTCGCGCTTCCTTTACCAGCAGCTCGATTCGGCCGTCGGAGAGCAGGATATGCTCGCCCGGCCGCACATCTTTTGCAAGGTTTTGGTATGTGGTCGCGATGAGATCGGCCGTACCCATCACATCTCTTGATGTGATGGTGATGACGTGGCCTTTCTGCAGAGCAATTGCAATGCGGTCAGCCAGACGGCCGGTTCGGATCTTAGGCCCCTGCAGATCCTGCAGGATACAGATTGTGCGTTTCAGGTCAGCCGCGACCTTACGCAACCGCTGGATTACCAGCGCATGATCCTCATGCGTGCCGTGCGAAAAGTTCAGTCGCGCAACATCCATTCCGCTCAGCATCAGCTGGCGAATCATCTGTTCGGAGTCGCATGCCGGCCCGATCGTGCAGACGATCTTGGCTCGCCGTTGCGAGGCGTGCGCGGTGAAAGGATTGCAAGTAGGTCCGCTCATGCAGTTCTTAATCAGCCGACAGAGCGTTTTTGCTCCGGAACGAGCTCGGAGTGCGCACCGAAGAGAAAGCGCGGATAGCGCACCGCGTTGAACTCCGCACCGATGAGAATCACCATCGAGACCAGGTAAAGCCAGATCAGCAGTGCAATCGCCGTGGCAACTGAACCGTAGATCACGTCGTAATTGGCGAAGCGGCGAAGATAAAACCCGAAGATTACCGTCGAAACAAACCACAACACAGTCGCCAGCGTAGATCCCGGCAATACCCGATGCCAGGGCTGCGTCCGAGGGACACCGTGGTGGTAGATGAGGCCAATCACGGCGATGCTGGTGAGCGTCGCAATGATCCAGCGTAACGCTGTCCACAAACCAAGAATGTATGGTCCAAGTTCATGGCCCACACGATAAACAATCCACTGTTCAATCTGGTTGCCGAATACCAACAAAAATGACGCGAACACCAACGGTACTCCAGCAAGAATGACGAGCAGGAATGCGATCATGCGCTCCTTTACTAATCCCCAGATCTTGGGCATCTGATAGGCGTTGCGGAAGCCTTCCATCCACGAAATCATGACACCGGATCCGGTCCAGAGCGTGATGACGATCAGGGTTACCAAGAACTGCAGGCTGATCCGCTTGTTGCCGGTGAAGTATTGCATAACCGCAGAATGCGTGCCTTCCGGAAGAATACGTCCCACCGCATGACTGACTTCGCGGAAAAGCAGCTCCGTTGTCCGTGAGATGCTGAGCAACGACGCTAGCATTAGAACCGCCGGGAAGAGCGTGATGATCGCCGAAAAGGCGGCAGCCTTGGCGACAGCGAATGCGTCATGCTGAAAGGCGCGCCACAACGCCATCCGGAAATGTTGAAAAAAACGCGACATACCAGAATCAGGAGCACAAGAAGTTTACACACCGGGCAAACGGTTGTCAGTCGCCCAGCTTTTGGTACTAACACAAGCATAAAGAGAGCCCGAAGCTTTTGCTTCGGGCTTTCTCAAGCCAGTTCAGTTGAGTTGTTGGTTCGCGGGACGCCGACCTGAAGGTTAGCTCGACCCGGTTACTCTGTCAGTAGCTCCTCGCCTTCGTTCTCGCCTTCGTGGCGGAGCAGTTCCAAAGCGCGTTCGGCTTCTTCGTACGCGGCCGTAACCTCCTCCTGCACCTTCTGTGCAGCCTGCTCCATCTCCTGCGAGAGCCGGACATTGCGATAGTACTCCATGCCGGTGCCCGCGGGGATCAGACGGCCCACGATAACGTTTTCCTTCAGGCCGCGCAGGTGATCGACTTT
>JASHXK010000109.1 GCA_030043575.1 Terriglobales bacterium | reverse complement strand
GGGAGCTACCTCCGGCGGGCCCGAGATCACCGATGAAGACATCCCGTTCTAACGACCCAGATAACCAAGCCGTCGATGTGTATCACCGTCGGCAGATCGAAAAAGGCCTTGCAGAAGCTCGCGCGGGGAAGCTGGTCGACTACGAGAAGGTCAGATCCGACTGGATGAAGCGCCTGGGCAACCGCTTCTCGCGCTAGCGGAAACGCTCAGCTGGCCGCCTGCGCCTGTAGCGCCCTCTAACCCAGCCTTGACACGACACTCGGCCAGTGATATATCACTAATTGATATATTGCTGCCGTCGCCATGCAACCCAAGCTCGCCAACGTTCCCGATGATCTGCAGCACCTGTTCCCGCTGACGCCGGCTGTGTTCTTCATTCTCTTTGCGCTGGCCGAGGGCGAGAAGCACGGCTACGCCATCATGCAGGAAGTTTCCGTTCTTTCCGATGGCAAGTTCCGCATGGGACCCGGCACGCTGTACACCACCATCCAGCGGCTGCTGGAGCTTTCGCTGATCGAAGAAACCGCAACCGAAGCCGGCGGGCGTCGCCGCTATTACCGCCTGAGTCGAACGGGAAGGGTCATTCTCAAGGCGGAGGTAGCGCGGATGGAAGCGGTGGTTCGGCTGGCGGCCGATCGCAAGCTGGCGCCGCAAGGAGGTTCCTGAGCCATGCGAAAGACAACGCCTCACGGCAGTCGAATCTATTCCGCGATCCTTCTGCTCTATCCAAGATCGCTGCGCCGCGAGTTTGGACAGGAGATGGTCGAGGTCTTCTCCGATCAACTTCGCGACGCGCGGCGCCTCGGCGGATGGCTGGGAGAAATGAAGCTGTGGGGTTGCGTCGCAGGCGAGACAGTGAAGACACTCGCGACGGCGCACATGCAGATCGTGGGAGTCTCGGTGGCCTCCGCTCTGATCGCGTTCGGGCTGATCTCCACGTTCCTGTGGTCGATGTCACGCTGACGTTTCCTGCCATGCTTGAAGTCGTGCATCTGGCGAAGCGCTACAACAGCATTCCCGCTGTTGAAGATGTGAGCTTCCGTATTCGCCGCGGCGAGATTCTGGGCTATCTGGGGCCCAACGGTTCCGGCAAGAGCACGACGGTCAAGATGCTCACTGGACTCATCGAGCCTTCGTCTGGCCAGATCTCGTTTGATGGCGCGCGAATCTTTCACGGCGGCAATCCCAGCTTTCTGCGCAAACTCGGCTACGTCCCCGAAGAGCCCCATCTGTACACGCAATTGACCGGACCGGAATATTTGCGGCTGGTGGGCCGTCTGCATGGCATTCCGCGCAGAACCCTGGAAAAGAAGATCGACGGCTTCATCCAGTTGTTTTCCCTGACCGATGCGCGTCACGATTTGCTGCTCAATTACTCGAAAGGCATGCGGCAGAAGATTCTGCTTTCGGCCGCGCTGCTGCACAATCCGGAGCTGCTGATTCTCGACGAGCCGTTTTCCGGGCTGGACGTGGGAGCAGCGCTCGTCCTGCGCAATCTGCTGAAAGCGCTGGCGCGCGAAGGCAAGGCGATTCTTTACAGCTCGCACGTGCTGGAGGTGGTGGAGAAGGTGTGCTCGGAAGTCGTGATCCTCTATAAGGGGCGCATCGTCGCCTATGACACCGTCGAGCATCTGCGCGCGTTGCAGCAGCGGCCATCGCTGGAGTCGGTCTTCGCGCAGTTGGCGGTTCCGGAAGACACGCAGGCCGTGGCGGAGCAGGTCATCGCCGTCATGACCGGGTGACCTATGCTCCAGCGAATGCGGCTGTGGCTGCGGGAAACGCACGGTGCCCAATTCGAGCTGGTGCGCCATTTTCTGTCACAGCAACTGGCTTACGAGTTCATTTCCTCCGAGCAGGTTCGTCGACTGGTTATCACTACGCTGACGGCGCTGGGCTGCGTTGGTCCTTTGATCATCCGGCTATATCTACCGAAGTATGCACAGCTGCAAGGCCTGACGAGTCCCGATCTGTATCAGGCGGCGGTTCATGCGGACAGGCTTTTCTTTATCTCGCTGTCGATGATCACGGTGGGACTCGTTTCTGCGTTTCAATGGCAGAATCTGTTTCCCAGCCGCCAGGATTACCTCACACTGAAACCGTTGCCGGTTCGATTGCACCAGGTTTTTGTAGCACGGTTTGTGGCCGCATTCGTGATCTTCGCCATCGTCGTGATTGACCTGAATCTTGCCACCAGCTTCCTCTTTCCGCTCATTACCTCCGGCAAGTGGCAACGGCCTTCGTTTGGAATGCAGTATGTTTTCGCTCACGCCGCGGCGACGATCGGAGCAGGGCTGCTTGTCTTTCTGGCCATCGTAGCGATCCAGGGAATATGTCTTACTTTGCTGTCGTCCCGTGCGTTCGAGCGAGTCTCCGCCGCAATCCAAGCTGTGCTGGTCACCCTGCTCATTGCTGCAATTCCTTCCGTTTTCGACATGCCGAACTGGCACAGGATGATACAGGCCAAACCCCATTGGCTGTTGTTCTTCCCGCCAGCATGGTTTCTGGGCTTGTACGAACGCCTGCTTGGCACGCGAGATTTATTCTTCCTGCGGCTCGCGCACATCGCGACGCTTTCGTTGTGGACCGGTTTCGCGATTGCATCGGCAACTTATCTCATCAGCTATCGCCGCCATGCGATCCGCATTCTGGAGCAGTCACAGGCAAAATGGGACCGGCTACCACTAAGCGTTGCCGGCAATTCATTGCCCGAGGTTTTGATCTCGAGCGCCCGCGAGCGCGCCGTGTTCAGCTTCGTCAGCAGCACTCTTCAGCGGAGTCGCCATCACAAGTTCCTCTTGCAATTGGCGGTGGGACTTGCTTTGATTCTGGCCGCGCAAAGCGCGGGGCCGGCACTCTTGTCCAGCTTCCATTCGGGAGGTGCGTGGGAGCCCTGGCAGATCGAATCGATTCTGGCGTTACCACTTGTGATTGGCGCTGTCCTGATCTCCGCGCTGTGTTATGTCTTTCAGCTGGGGTCGGAGGTTCGCGCGAACTGGATCTTTCGTATGGCGGAAAGTGCGGGACGGCGCGAGTTGCTCGATGGCGGGGAACGAGTGCTGATCCTCTGGGGAGTCGTCCTTGTAATTACTCTGGCTTTGCCGATCCAGGTATTCGCAGTAGGTTGGAGGGTGGCGCTCGGGCATAGTGTTTTGGCGGCCGTGCTGCTGTTGCTCCTGATCGAGGTGCGCCTGCGTGACTGGCACAAGATTCCGTTCACCTGTTCCTACGTGCCCGGTCGCCGGAATATCTGGCAGAGTATCGGTCTCTATCTGCTTGTCTTTGCAGTCCTGATACCGGTGATCACTTTCTTCGAAGCACAGTTCCTGCGCTGGTTAGCGCTGCTCGGCGCGGCTGTGCCGTTGACGATGATTTCTGTCATGCTGCGGTCCGAAAGAAAGAAGCAGTGGGCCGTGGTGCCGTTGCTGTTTGATGAGCCGGAAGAGCCGGTGATTAGCGGTATCAAACTGAATTACTAATAGCTATCTCATTAATCGCCTTGTATCAGGGCACGGCTTCAGCCGTGCCGCCATTGGGCCAGATAAGGACGGGGCTTCAGCTCTGAGGCGATCTTGCAATGGCTGAAGCCCTCACCGCGTCGCCCGGCACGACCAGGCAGGTTGCTGGAAAACTCGGGTTTCGAACGCTTTGTGTCAGGGCACGACTTTAGTCGTGCCGATAAGCCATCTATTTCTTAATCCGAGCCGGCTTTAGCCGGCTGCACAAAACGGGCGCATTGGAGTTTTTCAGCAGCCTGCAGGGTCGTGCCCTGATACAACCCGGCAAGAGCTTCGGTTTGATCGATATCCGCTCACAGCATCTGTGTGCCCCACAGATCATGCAGGTGCAGCACTCCCTGAAGGCGTCCGGATTCATCGACAACCGGTAGCGATGTGATCTTCTTCTGCTCCATGATGTCGAGGGCGACGATAGCGAAGACTTCCGCCGCGACAACCTTGGGAGACTTCGTCATGCACTGCTCGGCGGTCAGTTCGAGTACTTCTTTGCCATGATGTTCCAGCAGGCGGCGCAGGTCGCCATCGCTGATGATGCCGACCAGCTTGTCTCCTACCACTACCGTCGTCATGCCCAGGCCTTTGCACGACATCTCGTAGATCACCTGTCCCATCGGAGTAGCGGGCGCGACGCGGGGGACCGCATCACCGCTGTGCATCAGCGATGAAGCGCGGGCGAAGCGCTTGCCCAGCTTGCCTCCGGGATGGAGATTGGCGAAGTCTTCTTCCTTGAAGCCGCGGCGCCCGGAAAGCGCGACCGCCAGCGCGTCACCCAAGGCGAGCATGGTTGTGGTCGAGGCGGTGGGCGCGAGTCCAAGCGAGCAGGCTTCTTGATCGACAGAGCAATCCAGCGCGACATCGGCCGCTTGAGCCAGGGTCGAGAGCGTGCGCGGTTCTTCCGGCGGGGAGTGCAACTCGTCGCACGTCATCGTGATCAGAGGCACGCCCAAGCGCTTTACGGTTGCCAGGAGCTGTAATATCTCACCTGTTTCGCCGCTGGCGGAGAGCGCGAGTACAACGTCTCCGCGCACCACCATACCGAGGTCGCCATGCATGGCTTCAGCGGGATGCAGAAAGAGCGCAGGGCTGCCGGTCGAAGTCAGGGTGGCGGCGATCTTGCGCGCGATGAGGCCGCTCTTGCCCATACCGGTAACCACAATGCGTCCCGCGCAGCCGTGCAGTAGTTCGACGGCGCGGTCGAAGTCGCCAGCCATAGGCCCGGCGAGGCGATCGGCCAACGCGCGCAGCGCCTCGGCTTCAATGCGAACTACATTCTCGCCGACATTCTTCATCAGTGTTTGTGCGCCGCGGCCGCCTCGCGATGGGATCATTGGGTGCCTGTCTTGGATGCGGTCTTAGGCATCAGGCCGCGGGAATCAAAAACCAGCACCTGTTCGTCGTTAGGACCGCCGGCAACCGGAACGCTCTTGCCATTAAACGCGATCTCGACCGCACCAGCATTACCTGTAAAGAAGACTACCTGATTGGTGGCATGAATTGTTCTTACGTCGGGAGGCTTGATAATTCCGCGCACGACGTATTGACCGTCCGACTTGATGGAGACCCAAGCGGCGTCTTTGGGACGGACGGTAACTTCGAACGGCGCGGCAGCGGAAGTGTTTGCGGCAGCGGATTCTGGAGAAGTTGGCCGGGCCGTAGCCGTCTCCGAAGGCGCACGGTTGGACTTGGGCGCGGGCGATTCCGCTTGCACCGTGCCGCTTGCGGGTGAAGGCTGGGAGGATTGGGTTGCCGTGGGCCGAGAGCCGGCCGATTCGCTGCTATTGGCAGACGGAAGGGCTGTGACGGGCGATGCTGGGGAAGTATCAGCCGGCGACGATGCCTGCCGCTTTTGCCGCTCCACCTGACGGTCCCTATACAGTTTCCAACCGCCGATTCCTCCCGCAACCACTGCCAGCAGAATCAAGACAGGCACAAGCGGAAAGCCGGAGGGTTGGACAGGCCGGTTGGAATGTATGGAAGCATGCTGCTGGGCGATGACGCGCGTATCGGGTGGAGCTTCGTGGGCAGCCTGCAAATACTCGGCTACGGCCTCGTCTTCATCAATGCCGACACACTTGGCGTAAGCGCGGACGTAGGACTTATTGAAGATTCCTCCCGGAAGCAGATCGAATTGCTCTTCCTCCAAGGCAAGCAGTAGACGGCGACCGATCTTGGTGGTGGCAACGATCTCGTCGAGGGAGATACCGCGCATCTCGCGCTCCCGACGCAGGCGCTCGCCAAATGAGCCCACCTTCACCACCTCGTTCAAAGGTCTTGTTCCGGTCGAGCAGAAAGAGTCAGCCGAATCATAAGAAGTGTGCTATTTCAGTGTCAAACGCGGCGCCCGAGGAGATTGGCCTAAGCGGGTTCCAATTAGGGGAAAGCTGGACAAGGCAAGGACCAATTGGGGGGAGCCTTCGGCACGGTTTTTCAGTAATATATGGGTAATTAGGGCGCTTACAGAAATCTGCTGTTCGATCTGAACTTGTCGCGAGCCTGGATTCGTCAGAACCAGGCAAGATGCCACTTCGTGATAGGTCAGACTAATGTCGGCTACGATGATCGACAAAAGTCCGCAATCGTACGAGTTGCAGATCTTCCATGACGTTGCCAAAGCTCTAACTTCTTCTCTGGACCTCGACATCGTACTGCAGACCATCCTGCAGAAGGTTGCGGCGTACTTCCGGCCGACCACCTGGGCTTTGTTGATGCTGGATGGCGATAGCCAGGAACTCTTCTATTCGGTGGCCGTGGGACAGGGTTGCGAGAGCGTGAACGCCCTGAAGTTAAAGACGGGGCAGGGCCTGGCGCGTTGGGTCATTGAAACAGGCGAGCCGATCGTTATCGCGGACGTGAATCGCGACACCCGGATTGAGGCGAGTAGTAAGGATGACTTCTTTCTTCAGCCCTGCTCCGTTGTGTGCATGCCGGTACGCGCCGGCGGCAAGGTTCTGGGCCTGATGCAGCTGGTCAACAGTGACATGCAGATCTACCAGCGGGGAGAGATGCTGCTGCAAGCGCTGGCCGACTATGCGGCGATTGCGATTGAGAACGCGCGGGCCATGCAGCGTATCCAGGAACTCAGCATCACCGACGACTGCACTGGACTATACAATGCGCGCCACCTGGCCACCGTGCTGGCCGAAGAGGTCCCTCGCTCGCAGCGGTTTGGTTACGAGTTCACCGTGCTGTTCCTCGATTTGGACCACTTCAAGCGAATCAACGACGAATACGGCCACCTGAGCGGCAGCAAGCTGCTGGCGCAATTCGGACGCGTCTTGCGGGAGAATCTGCGCCTGATTGATGCGGCGTTTCGTTATGGCGGGGACGAATTCGTGGTACTGCTGCCGCAAACCGGTAAGGAGTCCGCCGTGCTGGTTGCGCGCCGGCTGATGGCGACCTTTCACTCGGCACGCTGGTTGGCCGGCGAGGGGTTAAAGCTTGCCTTGACCGCGAGTATTGGTATCGCCAGCTATCCGCACGATGGCAGTACCTCGCAGGCCATTGTGCAGCTGGCAGACGAGATGATGTATCGGGTGAAACAGTCGGGCCGGAATAACATTGCGGTGGCAGGAGTGGGCTTGCTGGATCAGGAGAATCAATCCGAGAGCCACAGTTAGAACCGCTTGGTTCTTGCGGTTATCGGTAGTGCGGGCTTTGGGCCCGCGCCAGTTCCGGACTTCTTGCGCCTTAATTCGCCGCCACAGGCCGCCACGTATTCGCGTTCGGCGCAGCGCCGGGATTCACGCCGAAGTCCCAGACATATAGGTTCATCTCTTCCGGGCTGAGCATCTCGACGACCGCATATTCTCCATTGGCCAGGTTCTGGGTGGGCGTCAGCGCGATCCAGTCGCCAGTTCCCTGCTTAACGACGCTGGCGGGAATGAAACTGCTTTGCTCGGTAACTTTGCCGCCGGCGCTGACCTTCACATTGCCGACCACTCTGGCGTCTTTCTTGACCGTAAGGCGAACCAGGCGGAAGCGTGCGGCTAGATCGGCAGCGTTCTGCTGGCCCTCGTCAATGTCAATGAAGATGGTCGGGCGGGGCACATGCGACTGGATCTGGCCGTGTTCGCCCTTAATTTCGACGGCTTTCGTATTGCTGCCGAACGGATTGACCGCTGAGCGAAGCACGCTTTTCCTGGTGCTGTTCTTATTCACCTCGCTGCCATTTTGCACGATCTCGGCCAGTTCAGGTTTGCCCTGGAACTGGTCCAGCAGGAAAACTCCGCCGCTGCCGGGAAGCTTCAATCCCGGAGCTACCTCCGGCGAATTGGCCGCTTCCTTCTCCCGCTCCTCCTTTTCCTCGGGCGTTTCGACGATCCTTGTGTGCGTTGTGCCGCTAGTGAGGGCATCGTTGTATTTCCTGGTCGCTTCCCAGTCGATCAGCGATGCTGGAATATCTTCCCATTCATAGCGTTCTGCACTGAGGTAGTGCACGCGGTTGCCTTGCATCTCGTACTTCACGACCGACTGATAGGAGCCGTCTTTCAGGATCAGGCGCTGGGTGAGCTGCTGTGCTTCCGCTTTGCCGGCCGAATGGACAATGGCCAACGCCAGAAGCAACGCTGCCGACAGGAAAGCACGCACAAATACGCGCATCAAGATACAGTGTAGACCCGGCTAGCGCTCGCGGGTCAGGACAAGGGGCTTCTCACCGGACTTCGAGAGGGTCATAATCGTGCCATCCGGCGAAATCGAATAGTGCAGGGTTGCGGCGCTGATGGTCGCCGTACAGACGAAAGCGCCGTCGCTCTCCTGATGGGAAGCGGACTCCAGGACGGTGATCTGTTCTTTGTCGACGCTGACTGTCGAATCCACCTGGGACAGAAGGGAATCGTCTCCTTTCGAGCAGCTGACAATCTGCCGAACACTGCCCTGGTTCGGATCGGCTCCACGGTAGAACACCAGACGCGTCTCGACTCTGGAGCCTTGCCCCTCTTCCACGGGCAGCAGCCAGCTTCCGTAGATTCGGTTCTGCAGCATGGTTTCCGTTATCGCGTCCTGGCGCGCCAAGACCAAAATGTCGGGGTTGCCACCGGGGTTGGTGAGCGTTATACGAGTTCCATCCTCGGAAACCGAGTAGCTCCAGGCCCCCGCTTCAATGCTGGCACGGCATGAGGTGCGGCCCTCCCCCTCGCGAAGATCAGAAGCGCCTTTCAGAACCTGGACCGTATCCTCAGAAATCTGGATTGGAGAAACGGCCTTCGCCGTGACCGAACGATAATCGCCCGAGCAGGTCCGCGTAACAATCATTTCGTCTTTGCCGGTCGCGGCGTTGTGACGAAACTCGTGGCGAATGGGATCGGTGTTGGGGTTGCCCAGGGGGTAGGTGTACCAAGTGCCATAAAACTGCTGGGAGTAGTTAGAAGTCTGCGCGGCAGCAGCAGCAGATATCAGAAGTACCAGCCCAGCCATCAAGTAAAACCACTTACTCATGCCTTCCTCCGGCAAAACTAACGTAGCACAAGTCAAGGTTTGCCGGATGTGACAGAAATCAAAAGCCGGAGCTATGCGCTCCGGCTCCTGGGTCCTTGCGTTAGACAACAGTTGACTAGAAGAGGTTGAACTTGCGGCGAGCGAAGCCAGCGACAGCCAGAACACCAGCGCCGAGCATGCCAAAGGTGCTGGGTTCGGGAACCGTGCTGGAGCTTTCCGAGAACTGATCCGTAATGTCCGAGACCTCGGCGCTGCCATTGGTACCAGCCGACAC
>JASHXK010000108.1 GCA_030043575.1 Terriglobales bacterium | reverse complement strand
CATAGAAGGATTTTGCGGTGCGCACGCCTGCAGCACGGCCTCCCAGCACGGCGACTTCGCCAACCGCTGCGCCGGTCACGAAATCAACGCCGAGTGTGCGCCCAGCTTCCTCCAGGGCACTGGCTAACTTGCGCGGATCGACAGTCGATTCCGGCAACAGATATGCCCGGCCTCGGTGTGCAATCAGCGGCTCAAGCCCGGCGAGGTCCGTCTCATCGAGAGCCTGCGAACCTTCGCAGTCCGGTTGCTTCCCGTTGTCGAAGAATGCGATGGTGCCATCGCTACGAAGATCGGGTGACGTAAACGCCTCGGCGCGCAGCTCCGTGACAAACTCGGGATAGAGACGGGCGCTGGCTGCGATCATCTTCGCCAATTGAGGGGGATTGCCCGGGTCGCAATGCGCGATCATGCCTCCGGCAGCATGCGTCGCCTCGCGCGCAGGCTCACCCTTCTCGACTACCACAACGCTGGCGCCCGTTTTGCGCAGCCGCCACGCCAGCGACAGGCCGATCACCCCTCCGCCGATGATCACAAAGTCCCAGGTCTTCACGCTTCGATTGTAGAGGAGCGCGTACGTTCACGATGGCAGTCGCAGCCTGATGAAATGCATCACGGCGTGATCTCAAAGACCACACCACAGCCACTCTCACATACCTGGTAGTCTCCCCCGGCTTGCGTTGTGCCGTAGAGATTGCCGTGCGTATCCATGTAAAGCGGGCCGTTGGGATTTGTGCCGTAGCCACCGTTAGCGGGAAAGTCATACAAGTCTCTGTAGGTCCAGCCGCCATCCGAAGGCGTCAGCTCGAAGATCGTGCCATTGCCATAGAGACCGCCAAAGCCGATTACGCCATAAAGATCGCCGGCAGAGTCGGTGATCAAGCTGGCGGAAGGCACAGAAACAGCCGGGAAGTTGTAGAGGACGTTGAAACTCCAACCGCCATCCGACGGCGACAGTTCATAGACTGTGCCCCACCCAGCGGTGCCGCCCTGTTTGGTCATGCCATACAGATTGCCTGCATGATCGAAGACCAGTCCGCCCGAAGGATATGCGCCATCGTCGCCATCCTGAAAAGTGTAGAGAACGGTCTCTGTCCAGCCGGACCCTGATGGCGTCAGCTCAAACACCACGCCGCAGCCTGGCGGCCCTTGGCAGGTGGGATTGCCACCCGAGCCGGTTGTTCCATAGAGATTGCCGGCGTTGTCCAAGATCACGCCGCCGCCGGGACCTCCGCCATCGCTCCCACCGGTGAAGTTGTAGAGGATGTTTTCCGCCCACTGTCCGTTCGATTCGGTCAACTCATAAACTGTACCCGCGCCGTACAATCCGCCGCCCCCGGCAGCGCCGTAGATATTGCTTGCACCGTCGAAGGTGAGCACCCAATTCGGTCCGGAAGAATCGGGTTGGCCTTGGAATGCATAGAGTACGGTGGTCAGCCACGGACTAACCGCGGTACGCGGCGCTTCCGGCTGCGGCCGTATGTTGAAAAACGTGCCGTTGCCCGGCGGAGAGCCTGACCCTCCTTCGGCCGCCACGCCATAAACACTGCCATTCTGCGCAACCGTGATGCCCCCGGGGCTTTCGCCATACTGAGTGTCCCAGTCGTAAAAGATGTGGAGAGCTGTAAGCAGCCACTGCGAACCCGAATGGCTGAGCTTGTACACAGAGCCAAACTGTCCAAGGGTGCCATTGCCCTGCGTTGCTCCGTAGATGTTGCCCAGACGATCCATGGTGACACCATTGCTCGGGAATGCCGGCCCTGCTCCGTTACCTGGGTTTCCATTGAAGGCGTAGAGCACCTGGTAGCTCTGTCCCTGCACCGGCTCGGCGGTCAAGGTTAAGAACAGCAGCAGGAAGATCAGAAACAGCAGCGTGAGCAGGAGCGTCATTGCAATATTCCCAGGGTTCCAGCCCATTCCGAACAGTAAATTGTGGAAGCTCGTCTTGCTGTGCATGGTCTTGTCCTCCTTGCGGTACGCCACGCGGGGAATTGAAATGGCTCAAGCAACGGGCCTGCGGGTATTTGGGAGAAGTGAACGAAGGTCTTGTACTCGCCTGCCGGCGCGATGGGAAACGGGTGGGAAAAAGGCCGGGGACTCTTCTCCCGAGACACCCGGTAGAATTTCACAACTTCCGCGAACGTTTGTCAGTGACGAGTGCTGCAGGACGATGTGATCTGGATTTATTACCCCCGCGACGAAGGGATCCACTTAGCAAAAGCGTTCAAGCGGGAACTGTCCCGACCAGATCACCAGAATGAACCTCGCGCCGCAATCAACCCACCTTTCATCTTGCACTTCGTTTGCAAACCGCAAGCTGCCTTGAACGGGCTTACCGATTCGCTGTCGCGTGCTCCTTCACTGGTCGAGCGATGGCGCGCCGTGGGGAAGGCGTCTCGATAGCGAACGCCCAGGCGCAAATCCACGACCCTCCGCACATCGCCAGAGCGATGAACGCGCTTGACCATTCATTGGGATCGCGCGGCGCGATTTTCCCCGGCACGGGCAGAATGCCCAACACTCTCGGCGCGTGCAGCAGCACCAACCACAGTCCAAACATCACGCCGAGCATGAAGCCTGCCAACTTTGCCAACCGGCGGAATACAGGGCTGAGTCCGGCGGCGATGAAAGCCAATCCCGTCGCGATAAAGCCTGCTCCGGTGAACGCGGTCCAAAACATGTGCCACGGAATGTAAGAGGGAATGATGCGGGCGACGAAACTAAGAAATTGGAAGTGGTCGATGCCAAAGACAATGGAGGCAACTGCAAACAGATAGCGGCCGGATTTGGTCAGCGCATCGATGGCGCCAACCCAGGCTTGAAGATAGTGCTCGTCGCTGGTCAGGATTCCAGCCAGGGTAAACGCCGCACCGGCAATCGCCACCTGCTCAAAGCCCACCGTGCGCTCTACAAAAATCGAACCGATCCGAAACAGCATGCGAACCAGGAAGACTGTTCCGAGTAACAATGCCATGGTCCGCGCGTGGTAGTAGGTGATGAAGCTCAACGCTGCCGCGATTAGGAACAATCCCACGAGATACCCTAGCCACGCATAGGCCGGAACCCACGGGATTACGGATAAGGTGAGATGGCCGGCGTACTCCTTGCTTTGCCACAGCCCCAGCCAGGTATTCACCAGGTTCTCGACGCCGAATGCCAGGATCGCGATGGCAAAGATGAATCGGCCGCGAGGGATGATCCTGTCCACAACCCCTCCCTCAGTTCGCCGGTTTCCACAGGGCTGCCCCCAACACACGGCCCGGTCCGGGCTCCTGCACGAAGGCGACAACGCGAATATTGCTGGCGTCAGTCCCTGGCTTGAGCTTCAGCTGAAAGTCCTGGCTGAACGGACCGTTCTTGTCCAGCTTGCCGACCTTCTTGATCTCCTGAACCACATCAATATGACTGAGGTGCTTGCCGGAGTTCTCACCGCTCGCGACCTGCGATTCGGCATGGGCCAGCGCAACGGCGACATAAACATCGGCGTTGTGTTTCTCGGGGCTCGGTTCGATATCGATGTGGCCTTTGAGATCGGGAGGGGTTTTGCCGTCGGCACTCACGGAATTCAGGCGGAGGGAAATCTTGGGAGCGCCGGCGTCTTTCGCGAGCGTCTGAAACATCTGCTGCTCGTCACCGCGCAATTCTGTGGTTCCACCGACAATGATCTGCGGCGTGTACG
>JASHXK010000007.1 GCA_030043575.1 Terriglobales bacterium | reverse complement strand
ATACGGGCATGATCTGGCAGTACTCGCCATGAGCCGGTTGCCAGACTGCCGGTTGTCAGTAATCAAAAGGAATCAGTTTCGACAGCGCCTGCCACTAACAGCAGCCTTGTGCTTAGATCCTTTTACGGAGGAGGACGACCGTCCGCACGCTCACGGCGTGATCTTCCAAACTATACCGCAGTCATTGGTGAATTCAGAGCAGTTCTCAGACATAGTGCCACCACCCGAAGTGGTGTTGTAGAGATTTCCGGCCGAATCCAACGTCACGACGCTGATGGGGTAACCGCCGTCACTACCGCCGGTGAAATCGTAGGGGTCAGAATAAATCAAAACATGTCTCTACTCCTCTTGGTTACCCAATGGGCGCTGTAATTGGCCGTGACTTTGAAGCAGCCGAAGAAAACCAAGGCACAGCACCGGTTGCAATTCTCAGCTACTCGCTTTGGCAGCTCCGCTTTGCCGGCGACGCGAGCGTTATCGGCCGCGCCATCTCTATCAGGTAAGCACTGCCGACCGTGAGACCTTCACATGCGTGGCCGGCTTGCTCCTGCTGGTCGCATTTGCTGCGTCTTATGTTCCCGCACGGCGCGCAATATCAGTTGAGCCGATGGTGGCCTTGCGATACGAATAGCCGCGCCTCTCAGGAACTAGGGGACCAATTGAAGATCGGTTTTTCGAAGGTCGAAATTGTCCGAAAACTGAAACCCCCTGATACCTTCCGGATTGTCGGCTAACCGGAAACTGTCGCGAAACCCGCCGTGTGGCCGGCACCTGCAAGGCGACGGTATGGCCATTATACGGCCACATGAAAAGGAAAGCATTTGTCAACGCTGGCTGACATAAGTGCCATGTGCTGGAAGGAAGCGCCTATCCATAACTTCGAAAGTGAACATAAAGTTAGCTCTTCGGCACATCCGGACGATTCCACCATCCCCCACCCAGCGCTTGAAACAGAGCTGCGGTATCGGCGTAGCGATTGGCCTGCGCCTGTGCCAGGTTGATTAGCGCTTGTTGATACATCTGCTCCGCGTTGAGCAGCGCCAAATAGTTGGCGTAGCCAGTGTGAAACTGTTTTTGGGCCAGATCGAGAGTCACGCTGGCAGCATCTTTGGCGGCGGCCGCAGTCTTCAGAGCGTCGGCGTCTTCTTTCAGGGCATGCAAAGTATCGGCGACGTTCTGAAAGGCCGCTAGGACGGTGCTGCGATATTGTTCGTTGGCCTGAATGTATGCGTCCCGCGCGGCGCGTTCGCGAGCCAGGAGTGTTCCGCCTTGGAAGACGGGCTGGGTAACACTTCCAGCCAGATCCCAAAAGCCACTGCCGGCCGAAAATATGTTGGCGGCGCCCAAGGCTGCACTGCCGATATCGGCCGTCAATGGAAAGCTGGGCAGCCGGTTGGCACGTGCCACGCCGATTTGGGCGCTGGCGAAGTGCAGGTTTTCTTCGGCCTGCCGAACATCAGGACGTTGTTCGACGAGCTGCGAGGGCAGGCTTAAAGGCAGCTCCTGCGGCAGCTGTAAGCTGGCGAGCTCAAATTTTTCCGGCAGGTCCTGGTTGGGAAACCCGCCCGCCAACACGGCCAGCAGGTCACGGTTTTGCTCCAGCTGTTTCATCAGAGGCGGCAACGTGGCTGCTACTTGCGCCAGCTGCGATTCCTGTTGCGCCACATCCAGCCGGCTTGCGTATCCCTTGGCGAACTGGTCGCGTAGAATTTGCAGCATGTCAGTATTGATGGTGATTAACTCATGCGTGGCTGCAATCTGTGCGCGTAGTGACGCTTCCTGAATGGCGGCGGCGGCGACATTGGAGCTTAAAGTAATGTGTGTGGCCGCTAACGCAAAGCGCGCTTGTTCTTCCTGCGCTTTTAAAGACTCCACCGTTCTATGGTTCAGGCCGAAAACATCAGGCACGAAGGAAATACTGACCTGCGGAGTGTAGAGGCTGTAAAGAAAAATGTTGGCGTTGGGTATGGGCGACAGTTCGTTCGATGACTTCGATCGTTGCGCGGAGAAACCTGCAGCTACACTGGGATAATAAAAGCCACGCTGGGCGCGAACATTTTCCTGGGCCACCAGCAATGCCGCCTGCGCTGCCTTAAGGTCGGGATTGGCTTTGAGCGAGCGCTCAATCAGATCGTTGAGCGGCTGGGAATGAAACAGCGCCCACCATTCTCCCGGAATGTCCCGCGCCTCGACGATGTGTTGCTCCTCGCCGGCCGTCACCCCGGGCGTGCTGCTTGTGGTGGTGAGCGGAGCCGGAGTGTAGCCCCCGACTTGGGGAGCAGGAGGCTTTTTATAATTTGGGCCTACTGCGCAGCCTGCGGTCAGAAGCAGCGCGAGAGCTGCGATGGCGATACGCGATTTGGGCATCAGCCGCATACGAGTCGATTACCTCAGGGCCTGCGATTGATCAGGGTTCCATTCAGGGCCCCTGGGCTCCCGGATCTCGCGTTCACTACTGCGCCGTTGATTGCCGGGTTTGCATCGCGATGGCGATTGCCGGGGCTCGACGGCGCATAGTGCGCGGCCAAGCTTGGCGATCGAACTTGCATGGAATTGCTCACTGCTCCATCTCGCTGGGATAACGGTCGGGGATGACTTGCTCTCTCCACCCCCGGCTGAGCAACGCCAGCCGAGTTGGTATCCGCCAGGCGCTTGCCGTCGATGGCAGACTTGATGGAATGATCGCCATTCCCTGCGCCCTGATTCGTGTTCAGGCGATCCCCGGCAGAAGCACGATGATGGCTTTGTGATTTGATAACTGGCTGGTTAATGCGCGGGCGCTTTGGCCTGAGCGTCGGAGCGTGATGAACGCTGTCAGCTGACGGCGCACCTGCAACTTTCACCCGACTCTGGGCAGATGGTGGTTGCGACCGCGAATCCGGATGGCCTCCGTAGCCTGCCGCGCAAATCGATGCCGCACAGATCAGAGCCGGCAATGGAAGAGCAGAGCGTTTCACTTTGCCTCCTTTGCCGGTGTGTGGTCGTCGTGGCTTAAGAAAATCATTCTCAACGCGGGTACAGCGACCAGCAGCATGAAAGGGCCTACCAGCATGCCCCCCACGATCACGGTCGCCAGCGGACGCTGCACCTGACTGCCAATTCCCGTTGAGATTGCCGCAGGTAATAATCCAAGGCAGGCCGACAGCGCTGTCATCAGCAGGGGGCGCATACGTGTAGAGGCAGCACGGTACATCGCCTCCAGCGGAGCGAAACCGTGGGCCCGCTCCTGGTTGTAAAAGGTGATCATCAGAATGCCGTCCATGACGGAGACGCCGAAGAGCGAGACAAATCCAATGGCCGCCGAGATGCTGAAATTAAGACCGGAGGCAAACAGCGCCAGCACGCCGCCCGCAACTGCAAACGGGATTCCCGCCAGCGCCAGAAGGCAATCGCGAAAGTTGTTGAACAGGCTGTAGAGTGCTCCGGTAATCAGAATGAAGCTGATAGGCACGATGATCTCCAGGCGCTTCTTGGCCTCCTGAAGGTCGCCGAACTCACCGGCCCAGATCAGCCGATATCCCGGCGGAAGTTTGACGTTCTTGGCAATGCGCTGCTGCGCTTCCTCTACGGTGCCGCCGAGGTCGCGGCCGCGGACGCTGAACTTCACCGGGATGAAGCGCTGCACGCTCTCGTGATAGATCCAGGCAGCACCCGTATCGAGCGAGATATCGGCCAACTCGCTCAACGGGATATAGGCATTAGCGCCACTAGCAGTTTGATAAGCGACTTTTATGTTGCGGATCTGATCGATGCTGTCGCGATAGTCACGCGTATAGCGGACTACAAGATCGAACTGGCGCTCCCCCTCCAGCACCTCGGTTGCGACAGCCCCGCCCATTGCAGCTTGTACGACGGAGTTCACATCACCGGAGTTGAGTCCATAGCGCGCAGCCTTGGCGCGGTCCACTTTGATATTGAGATTGGGTTGGCCGAGTACCGGGAAGATGCCAAGGTCAGTAA
>JASHXK010000107.1 GCA_030043575.1 Terriglobales bacterium | reverse complement strand
GATCAGCTCGCCGAACTGCAGCGCGACCTGAAAGAGCGCCGGCTGCCGCAACCCATTCCCATACCTCCGGAAACTCAGCCGTCGGGACTACCCTTCCTGCCTGAGATCGAGAAGACGCTGGAGTTGATGTCGCATACGTTTTCCGGGTCGGAAAACCTCGATCAGCTTTTCCTGGCGCCACCTTTGGCCCCCGAGGCGAAGCGAGGGTTGTTCGTACCTGATGCGTTCTCCAATCCCGACTATCTGAAGTTCGCTATCCGGGGCACGTTGGCCACGATGCTCGCCTATATGACGTACCAGTCCGTCAACTGGCCAGGGCTAAGCACGTCGGTCGCGACCTGCATCATTACCGCGCTGACGACCATCGGGTCTTCGCGGCAAAAGCAATATCTCCGCCTGGGAGGGGTGCTGCTCGGCGGCGTCATCTTCGGCATCGGGGCGCAGTGTTTTATTCTGACCAAGCTCGACTCGATTACAGGGTTCACCGTCCTGTTTGCCGTGGCGACCGCCATCTGCGCCTGGATTGCGCTTTCCTCGGCGAGGCTGTCCTATCTTGGAGTGCAGGCGGCGCTGGCCTTCTACCTGATCAACCTGCAGGAATTCACCCTCCAGTCTTCGCTGGCTGTCGCGCGCGACCGCCTGGTGGGAGTGACCCTCGGCGTGATGTGCATGTGGCTGATCTTCGATCACCTGTGGGTGCGAAGCGCGTTGGACGAGATGCAGGAGTCGTTCGCGCGCAGCGTGCAGTTGCTGGCCGAGCTGATCGAATTGACGACCAAAGAGCTGGGCGAGGAGCAGCGCGTTGCGATTGCCAGACGCGCTCTCCAGTTGCGCGATCAGATCAACGAGGGCTTCAACACGGTGAGAGCGCAGGCCGATGCGGTGATCTTCGAGTTCGGCCCCTCGCGCCGGCGAAAGCTGCAGATCCGTGACGACTTTCGGCGTTGGATGCCGTCGCTGGGTACTCTGATGCAGGTGCAGATCACCGGCGTGCAATACCTCTTCGAAAAGCGATATCCGGAGCTCATGCCGGAGATCAACAAGGCGCTCTGCACCTTCGAAGAAGACATGTCCACGATCGCGCTGGCTATGGCGAACGCATGCCGCGGGGACACGGCCAGGCTGGCGCCCGACGTCCAGGAGTCTGCTGACAAGCTGCGCGAGGAGATAGAAAAGCATTACGCTGCAATCGGTCAGCCTGTGCCACCATCCCTGGGCGATATGATCACGATCAGCCAGAATCTGGCATCGATCGCGGGTCCGCTGTATGCGGACATCAGAGCAACGTTCGCTGATCCGGAGCTAGCCTTGATGCACTATCCGCACCTGCGGCCGGCGGAGGCGTGAGTGGCATTCAGGCAGAGCGGGGCCTTCAGGCCCGCGTCCCGGCGTTGTACACAGGGTGGAGCACGCCCTCAGGCATGCATTGCACACTGATAATCCTGGACCGCTGAAGCGGTGCTCCACCCTCGGCACCGACATTGAGATTGATCTTGCAGTTGTTGGGAGATCAATACACCGCGATGCCGGCGTAGCCCACGACCATGTCGCGGTCGTCCGATACATCGCCGGAAGTGGCATAGCGGATGAGCTCAGCCTTGCTGGCGCCTAGCTTCTTCGCCGCGGTCAGCATCACGACCGCCGGCCCATATCCGCACATGCTGATGTGGCCTTCGCGTACGACGTCATAAAGCCCGCGCGCATCGAGGGCCAGCATCTGATCGATGGCGCGGCGATCCTTGACCCGCGTCACGCTGTCGCTTTCGTAGTGATTCATGTCACTGGAGGCGATTACCAGGATGCGTCCACCGTGCTTCGCCAGCGTATTTCCAACCGCGATACCGAGAGCCGCCAGTACATCGTAATTCCCGGTGCCAACAGTGATAGGAACAAACCGGAATCCCGTCGCCAGCACCTGCAGAAACGGGAGCTGCACCTCCAGCGCGTGCTCGGCGCGGTGAGCTTCGTTGTCTTCAGAAAGAAGCGGCATGTGCTGTGTGAGTTCGGCCGCCAACTGCTCATCAATCTCAGAATCTCCGAGGGGAGTGTGCCATGCACCCTCGCTCATGATGGCGAGCGGCTCGCCCATGCCGGTGTGGTTGGGACAAAGAATGACGTATCGCTGCGGCAACTCAAGTCGGCGATAGACTGCGCCGGCAACGTGCCCTGAGTACATATAACCGGCATGAGGGACGACACAACCCAACGCCGGGATTCTCTCGGCAGGAGCATTGATCGGCGCAGTCGTGTAGCTTTCAACGTCGGCGCGCAGGCGTTGGGGGCTGGCCGGATAGAAGCGGCCGGCAACGGCGGGTTGTCGGATACCAGACATCAAAAGATCTTTTCGGAGTACACGTAGTTCTTCCGACCTCAACTTCCAGGCAAACCTGCGCTCTTCCATTCCTGAGAGCTACTCAGGTCACGTCCCAGACACTTCTTCGCCGGATGAATTCTCAAGACTAGGTGCCCTCCGTGGCTCCGTGGCTATCACCCTCGCAGGAAGCACTTGACTGCCCGAAGTAAGTTTACGCCGTCGCGAGCGTGCGAAACACGGCTGCGGTTTTTTCCAGCGACATGGCCTCGGCGCGCACATCGGGACGCACCCCGGCGCTCTTGAACGCCGTGCGAATCGCCGCCGCATCATAGCGGACGCGTAGATTGTTGGCCAAGGTTTTGCGCTTCTGCGCGAATGCCAGCTTGAGGAAGCCGATGAATGGCTCCTCTTCAACCCGCAATTCTCCCAGCCGCGGCGCCATGGTCAGCCGGATGACGGTGGAATGCACCTGCGGCGGGGGCGAGAAGGCTTCCGGAGGCAAGGTGAACAACTTTTCCACGCGTGCGAACAGCTGCGTCGTAGCCGACAGCAATCCATATTCGCGGCTGCCGGGTTTGCTGGCGATGCGGTCGGCAACTTCACGCTGCACCATGACGACAGCGCGCTCGATGTGCGGATGCAGCTCGAGAATTCGCAGCACAATCTCGGAGGTGATGTAGTACGGCAGATTGCCGACAATATCGACAGTGTCGGGCTGCGTGGGTCGAAGATCGTGCAGCGGACCTGGCCGACGGCCGACCATAGACGCGAACTCGGCGGTAACAAAGTCGGATTCCAAAACTTCAACATTGCCGCGGGTTGCGTAACGCATGCGTAGCTGCGCAGCAAGGACGCGATCCAGTTCGATGCCAATCACACGCTTCGCGCGCCGTGCCAGCGCATCAGTCAACACCCCGCGCCCCGGACCGATCTCGATCACGGTGCGATTCGACACGTCTCCAAGCGCTTCGACAATCCGGTGCGCCGCTCCAGCGTCTACCAGGAAATTTTGTCCGAGCTTGGGCTTGCGTTTGGGAGCACGATTCGCACTCGGCTTCCTCGCCGTTGCCCTACGCACGTTGACCCTCTTTCAGGGGGACGGTTAGACTCAGATGTTTCAGCATTCTCGTTCTGCTTTCTCGGCAGTCCTCATTTGTCAGTTGCTAACCCTGCGGAAAACCGCCGCGCTGGGAGGTTCGATGCACATTGCGTTCGCAGCATCCGAGTGCGTGCCGTTTTCCAAAACCGGCGGCCTCGCGGATGTGATTGGAGCCTTGCCGCCGGCGCTCGTCCACCAGGGTCACAAGGCCACGGTTTTTCTTCCCCGCTATCGCCCAACCAAACTCGATAATCCTCGCACAGTAATTCCGAGCATCACCGTTCCCTTTGACGACCGCTATCGCTTTTGCTCCGTGCTCGACGGCGGCGTGCGCTCCGGAGTGCAATTCTATTTCATCGAGTACCCGCCGTTCTTCGATCGCGATGGACTTTACGGCACCGCGCTTGGCGATTATCACGATAATGCGGAGCGCTTCGCGTTGTTTTCGCGCGCGGTGCTGGAGGCCACGAAGATACTCGGCGCGCCCGATGTCCTGCATTGTCACGACTGGCAGACGGCGCTCGTTCCTATCCTCTTAAAGACGCTCTATGACGAGGATCCGGCCTTCGCCACCGTGCCCTGCGTCTTCACCATACACAATCTGGGGTATCAGGGACTGTTTCCGCCGGAGATCCTGCCGTTGCTCATGCTGCCCTGGGACCTGTTCACCATGTCAAAGCTGGAATTTTACGGCAAGGTGAACTTCCTGAAGGGCGCGGTCGCCATGGCCGACTTCATCACCACCGTCAGCCGCAGGTACAGTCAGGAGATCCAGACGGCCGAGTACGGCTTCGGACTGGAGGGCGTGCTGCGCGCGCGGGGTAACACCATCGCCGGCATTCTCAACGCAGTCGATTACGTGTCTTGGAATCCCGAGACGGATCCATACATCGCGGCGCGCTATTCGGCGGCGGACCTAAGCGGCAAGGCGAAGTGCAAGGCTGATCTGCTGAAGGAATATGGACTGGCGCAGGATACGCAGCTGCCGGTCGTGGGCATGATATCTCGCTTCGTTCCGCAAAAAGGTTTTGATCTTGTCCAGCAAGTCGCGGATCGGCTGGCGCTGGAGGAACTGATCCTGGTCGTGCTCGGCAGCGGACAGCGGGAGTATGAAGACATGTTTCGCCGGCTGAGCAAACAGTTTGCGCAAAAAGTTGGAGTGCGAGTCGCTTACGACGACCCGCTGGCGCACAAGATCGAGGCCGGCAGCGATCTGTACCTGATGCCTTCGCACTATGAACCCTGCGGCATGAACCAGATCTACAGCCTGAAGTACGGCACCGTGCCGGTGGTGCGGGCGACCGGCGGGCTCGACGATACCGTGGAGCAGTTCGATCCGCGAACGATGAAGGGAACGGGATTCAAGTTCCGCGAGTATAGCGGCGAGACAATGCTGGAGACCTTGCGGTCGGCCGCCGCGCTGTATCGTTCAGACAAGAATGCCTGGCAGACGTTGATGCGCAACGGCATGGCGCAGGACTATTCGTGGACGAACTCCGCGCGCGAGTACGTGAAGATTTATGATCGCGCACGCCAGATTAAGCAGCAGGCGGCGGGCGGGTAGAGTTGGTGGCGACGTGATCGCGCG
>JASHXK010000106.1 GCA_030043575.1 Terriglobales bacterium | reverse complement strand
CGCATTTCCAGTCTGGCCTCCGATCCCACACGTAGAGGCGTTCGGGTCACGGTGCTGGATAATGGCCTAGGAATCCCCCTCGGCATACGCAGAAATCTGTTTGCCCCCTTCTACACAACCAAGGGCGAGAAGGGTACCGGCTTGGGACTTTGGGTCAGCCGTGGGATTCTCGATAAGCACGAAGGCACAATTCATCTGAGCAGCACGGTTCGCCCTGGACGACGCGGCACCGCCTTTTCCGTCTTTCTGCCGTTCGAGCAGAAGCTGGGGCGGCTGGATATCCGGCACAGCGCGCCTACGGCGTGACGATACGACGCGCGAGCTTTCACGCGAAATCGAAAAAGCCCAGATCGCCCTGGGCTTTTCTCTGACGTTGAAGCGTCTTTTCGAAATACCGCTACTGCGTACGGTCAGCGGCTGCCACGGCCGACTCATTAGAACTTCGCAGGCTTACCAGGTAGCCGATAGCGAAAAACGCCGCGGTGAACAGCAGGTCGGAGGCCACGGCATTGCGAAAAAATGGCAGACCGGCGACATAGCAGGTCATCAGTCCGCTGAAGGTTTTGGGGTACAGGTGCCAGACCATCCACACGGCAAAGTTACTGATCAAGAAAAATGAAACTGAGCCGGTAAGGGCAGCGGCGCCAATCCGCAGCGGCGAGAATCCCTTGATGAGCACACTGCCGAAGAGCACCATCGCCGCGTAGAAGGCCCAGGTAACGAGGTGATCGGCTGTAACCGGATAGCCGTAAGTGACGCGAGTCAGATAGACGTCGGAGGCGGCCAGCAGGGCCACTGGAATCCACATCTGCTTGCGCGGCATGCGCGCCCCAAAATAGAGCAAAGCGGCAACCACGGGCGTAAAACTGAAAGGCAGCGCGATGAATCGGATGTGGACTGCTACAGCAAGGATGACGAAGAGATATGCCAGCATCGAAACACCTCAAGTTTAGATTTTGGACGCCCTGCAGGAGTCCGTCAAGGGCATGACAGTAGACATCGGGCTTCAGTCTCTTTACGAATCGCAGTTATTGCCTGCCGTTGAGATGTTCCAGCGCCTCCACTACGGCCGACCGGTTGGAGTTCATGCCCTCCTCAATCACCGTCAATTTTGGACTAAGCAAAACATAGCCGCTCAACGGCCCTAGCCCGCGAGAAGATGGGTAGGTATAGCGCAGGTCCTGGAATTCCACCAAGTGTTCGCCACTTTCATCACCAAGATTCGCTTGGCGGACGTACGGAAAGACAGCCCAGTCGAGATAGACCCGTCCCATATAAGAAGCTTCCGCGGCATTCAGAATATCGGTCACCGGCGGCTTGTAATACAAGATGCCGGCGTCGGAATCGACCTCCGGCGCGAGCGAGTTTACCGGCACGGTTTCCAGGAAATCCTGGGTCTCCACGACACCGTGCCAGCGAAAGGGGTTGATCATGTATGGATAGGCGGCAAGCCGTAACGGTTCGGCTCCGTGATAGACAAATGAGTTCATCGCGTTAATCGCGCGGCGATGCTGATAGTCGCGGACTCCCCAAATCACTACGACGCAGATGAGCGCCATAATCGCCCCGACACGTCCGCGTGGTGCTTTGCTACGCACGCCGATTTCCTGGCTGACTAGGCCGAGCAAAGCAGGTACCGCCAGGCCTGCGCTAAGAGCCAGCAGCATGAGAGGCTCGACGATGAATACGATGTCCCATGAATACCAGCGATAGTTGAATGGCTCAAAAAGCCGAATGCCATAGGCGGTGCTGTAGTCGAGCAGCAAATGACTGAGCGCTGCCAGCAGCGCGCAGAAGTACAGAAAACCCCAGCGTACAGGCGGTCCAGATTGCGCTGCGGATGTGGGACGCTTGCGCGATCGATAGCGATGTAGCAGATAAACAAGTCCTAGAACCGCCGCCGCCATAAATGGCACGCCAACAAAACTGTGGGTGATACCGCGATGGTGTTGCAAACCGGCAATCGAACCTTTGATCCCCCAGAGCACATCGATGTCGGCCGCTTCGGCGGCCAGCACCATAGCTATGGTCGCAAGTGCCGTCTTGCGGTTGAATCCGGAGCGCCCCAGGCAGGCGCCGGTCAGCAAATGAGTAACGGGATCCAAGTCGTTCCTCGAAGGGAGCTTGATCGCAAGACAGCTATTGTACGAGGACTGACCACAGAGGACGTGGCAGCGCGGTCATTCGTGCTGTGTCTTGCCAGAGAGCAGCTCCAGCGCATGCGGCAAGATGTCGATAACGGCTTGCAGGGAGTCGACGGCACCACTGGGGCTGCCCGGCAGGTTGAGGATCAAGGTCCGACCTCGCACTCCGCAGACGCCACGGCTGAGAAATGCCAACGGATTCTCTTCGGATCCGGCGGCGCGCATTTTTTCCGGAATGCCGTCGATGAATTTCGAACAGACCCCGCACGTGGCTTCTGGAGTGACGTCGCCGTCTGCGACTCCCGTTCCTCCGGTGGTGACAATCAGATTCACCTGATCGCTGAGCCGGATCAGCTGTTCCTCGATCGCCGGTTGATCGTCGGGAATGATCTCGTGACTTGCGACCACGAAGCCGTGCTGCCGCAGTACCTCGACGGTTGCCGGGCCGGAGCGGTCTTCGCGATCCCCACGCGAACAGGAGTCACTAACGGTGAGGACAGCAGCAGTGTGCATAGTTTAGAACGATACAGCAGAATACTACCCAGCGCGGCGATTGCGGGTCGAGGTGCGCCGATATTCGCCGCTTTTTCCGCCCGATTTGCGCAACAATAGCACGTCGCGAATCTGAATTCCCCTGTCTAGCGCTTTGCACATGTCGTAGACGGTAAGTGCCGCGACCGAAGCCGCGACCAGCGCTTCCATCTCGACTCCCGTCTCCGCATTGGTGCGAGCCAGTGCGCGAATCGCAATCCCGTCCTTTTGCACCGTGGCTTCGACGTCGACCTTGCTGAGCGGGATGGGGTGGCACATGGGAATTAGCTCTGATGTTCGCTTGGCCGCCAAAACTCCTGCGACGCGCGCCACTTCCAGGGGATCGCCCTTGGGGTTTCGCGGCAATGCACGAATCACCTCACGGCTCATCGCGACGAAGGCACTCGCCTCGGCTTCGCGGAGGCTGGGCTGCTTGCCCGAGATGTCAACCATTGAGGCGCGTCCGGCGTCGTCGTAGTGGGAAAGCTTCTTCATTGTTTTCCGATCTGGCCACGTCTACCATTTGTTGCGGGCGATTTCCTCCATCACAGCAACAATATCGTGACCCCATCACCCGCGCAAAATCGCTCCTGGTGTGGTGGCACCACAATGTAGCAGTTCGCTTGCGAAGCAGCCATCAGGTCTCCCGAACCTTGCCACGGCAGCAGCTCTACCTCCGGTTGAACCTGTGTCCCTGCCAGCCTCGCAGGCAAGAACCGCGTCAGGCCTGTACTAGTGCTGAAGTTCGATTTCAGCTGTGCCTGGGCGAAGGTCAACGGCTGTGGCTTGGCTCCCGACAGAGCATCAAGCACCGGTCGCACGAAAAGTTGAAAAGTGACCATCGTCGAAACCGGATTGCCCGGTAGTCCGAAGAAAGGAGTACTCGTCTCGCCGGACCTCACTTCTCCGAAGACTACCGGTCGTCCCGGCTGAATCTTCACCCCAGTGAAGAAGAGTTGGGCACCTAGGGAGGCCAGCACCTGCTCCACGAGATCATACTTCCCCATCGACACGCCGCCCGTGATCAGCAACAGGTCGGCTTCCAGACCCTTTCGCAAAAGGAGGGCGAGTTCGCCAGGTTCGTCACGAGCCACGGGCAAGATCATGGGATCGCCGCCTGCGGCTTGGACCTGCGCAGCCAGCGAGTAGCTGTTGGAATTGCGAATCTCGTTAGATCCCGGTTTCAGATTTATGTCAACCACTTCGTCGCCGGTAGCCAGAATTGCCACGCGCGGCCTGCGAAATACCGCGACCCCGGAACTTCCGACTGCAGCGGCGACCGCGACGACGGTGTGATTCACCCGCGTGCCCCGTGAAACCATTACCGCGCCGTGCTGCGCCTCGGCGCCCTTAGCGACAACGTTCTCGCCGACGGCGACGGAGCGCTGAACGGTGACCGCATCTCCGCTGCGATTAGTGAATTCCACCATCACTACGGCATCTGCTCCTTCAGGAACTGGTGCCCCAGTCATGATCTCAACACACTGGTCCTGGCGAACAACGACACCACTTTGTTCGCAGCTTGCTCCTGCCTTGATCTCGCCGATACAACCTAAATGTGCGGGTACGATCTTTACGTCAGAGGCCCGAACCGCGAAACCGTCGCGCGTAGAACGTGGAAACGGCGGAAAGTCACGATCTGCGCGCAAGTCCTCAGCCAGCACCAGGCCGCAGGACTCTAAAAGCGAAAGCAACTCAGGCTGAGTGGGAGAAAGCGTGATGGCATATTCTTCCACAAGCCGCCGAGCATCGCCGAATGATGGGAGTTTGGAATCGACGGCACTTTCCATAGAACAAACCGCTAATCGCGATATTACTGAAGCGACACAAGCTGCGAAACCATGCTGTGTCAGCATCGACCGCGCGTATGTGTCTTGTCGAATTGGAAATTGGAGTTGTGGCAAAAGAATTCAACCACAGCACGCGATCACGCCAGTGATCGCGCCATGATGAATCCGCCGCAAGCATTTTCGCAAGCCTAGTTCTTTTTACCCGACTTCGTCTTGCCGTAGCTGGTTTCAACCGAGGCGCCGATGCTGGCCAGCATTTGCTTGGCCGCATCTGCGTACTTGCCGGTCGGCTGCAGTTCCAGATACTTGTTGAAAGCTTCCGCCGTCCCAGGAGGGGCAACCATCTTGTTGTCCTTCATAGTGGCTTTGCCAATCAAATCGATGCCCTTCCAGTAATAGGCATCGGCGCGAGTCGGATCCAACTGGATGGTCTTGTCGAAGGCCGCAACCGCATCATCAACCTTGCCGATATTGGTTAAGACCGCTCCTTCGTTGTAGTAATACTGGGCGGCATTTGTCGGGTCAGCTTGAGCAGCAGCGGCGTATTGCTCGACCGCCTTATCCGTCTGTCCGGCTTTCGCATAAGCATCGGCCACTTGGCCCAGGTACGGACCATTGTTTGGCTTGATCGCCAGCGCTTTCTGATAAGACTCAATGGCGTCGGTGTACTTCTTGGCTCCGCGCTGCGCATCACCCAAGTAAGCCCAAACCAGGTCCTGATTGGGATCGACCTGCGTCGCCTGTTGCAGAATCGTAACTGCCTGATCGTAATTGCCTGCGCCTTCCAACTCCTTCGCCTGCTTGAGCGTGGCATTCAAGCCTTTGATCTTGGTATTCTGCTGCTGCGCAGCTGCTGCAGCCTTGTTTTGCTCTGCTGCCATCGCAGCATCAGCGGCCAGATCGAAATCTACCTCTCGCTCTTCGGTCGCGGTAATCACGACGTTGCCGTGCGAATCGACCTCCTGGCCGTT
Source organism: Terriglobales bacterium (assembly GCA_030043575.1). Taxonomy (GTDB): domain Bacteria; phylum Acidobacteriota; class Terriglobia; order Terriglobales; family Acidobacteriaceae; genus Bog-257. Next base: position 4,064 of record JASHXK010000106.1, on the reverse strand, counting down.
CAGAAACAAAGTCGCGCGGTAGTTCCCCAGGGAGATGCCTACGGAGTAGTACGCCCCTTTCGAATTCGTCTTCAGCGTGTACTTTGTTCCAGTCTGAGTGCCGACGAGCTCCACTGTGGCTCCAGCAATAGGCTTGCCGTCTTTGTCTTTGACAACACCCTTGACGACTCCCGTAATTTGCGCCCATCCAGGGGCAGAACACATCACCAGCAACAGCAACATCAGGGAAAAATTAAGATATCTCTTCATGGCTCCTCCAGCGCATGAAACCGAATGACTGTTCTCTCACAACGGTCTCCAACGTTGATTTTCCAGATTTACCCTCATGAAAAATCCCGAACCGCAGCCGGCGACAGGTAAGGAATGGGATCGACAGCGCCCGCCGCTGCAAAGGCCCGCAGCCGTAAGACACAACTGTCGCAACTGCCACAAGCCAGGTCGTCGCGACTGTAGCATGACCACGTTAAATCGAAGGGAGCACCCAGTTCAAGGCCGCGCGTCACAATTTGGGATTTGCGCATGGCGATCAGTGGCGTCTCAATCCGGATGCAGCCTTCCTTGGTTCCGGCTCGCACCGCTTCGTTGAAAGCGCGATAAAACTCCGGCCGACAGTCGGGGTAGCCCGAGCTGTCCTGTTGCACCGCTCCTATATAGATGCGATCGGCGCCAAGCACCTCCGCCCAGCTGACTGCAGCCGACAGAAAATGGGCGTTGCGAAAGGGCACATAAGTCACAGGTATCTGTGCGCCGATCTCCGGGCCTGCTTCGGGCACGCTGATCTGATCGTCGGTCAGCGCCGATCCCCCAATCGCGCGAAAAAACGGCGTGCGGACAATAAGACGCCGATGAATTCCCAGCCGTTCGCAAATACCAAGAAACGAGGTCTGCTCGCGGGCTTCGGTACGCTGACCGTAACTGATGTGCAATGCAGCGACCGAGTCCGCGCCGAAGTTGGACCCGGCCAGGGCAGCGCAGACAGCGGAGTCCATGCCACCGCTGAGCGAGACAACGATCTTGGCTTTAGGATTGGTCATCATCGACTTGCCTGGCTTTCCCTATTCGCAGTTGGCTGTTCGCCAGGCAAAGTGGCATTTTGGCGAAGAGTGAATAGCGAAGGGCGAACAGCGACTCTACACACCCTTCAGCGCCGGGTCCCAGATGAACTTATGGATTTGTAACCCCAAGCGCGCGTTGAGTTCGTCCGCAAGCATCCACTCTGCCAGCAGTTGCGGATCAAGCAGGCAATGCGCGACGTCGCGGCTTCCCGCGGCGTCTTTACGAAAAGCCGGCGATAGAATCACCGAGGGGGCGGGCGAACTCAAATCGTGCTCGCGAATAAACTCGCGCGCGAACTCGTAATCCCGCCTGCTGGCGACGACAAACTTGACCTCATCGCGTGGCGTGAGAAACTGCAGGTTGTCGATATGAAATGCCTCGCCCTCGCCGGAATCGGGGCACTTCACGTCGACGATTTTCACCACCTGCGCCGGGAGGCGATCCAGGGGCCGTTCGCCGCTCGTCTCCAGTAACACTTTGTAACCTGCAGCGATCAGCCGCTCCATGAGCGCAATAGCTTCTCGCTCCTGCAATAGCGGCTCACCGCCGGTGACCTCCACCAGCCCGCCGTTGGGTGAAAGACGTTGGACTTCCAGCATTACCTCATCGAGCGACATGCGGCTTCCACCTTTGAAGGTGTATTCACTGTCGCACCAGACGCAGCGCAGGTTGCAGCCCGCCAGACGCACGAAGACGCAAGGCAACCCGGCGTAAGACGACTCCCCTTGCAGCGACTTGAAGATCTCGATGATTTGCATGATTCGAGGGAGCGGAAGTTCCTCGTTAAACTGTCCCTAGACGAAGAGCGAACAGCGAAAGGCGAATAGCGATAATGCTACTCGCTATAGCGAGCTGTCGTCGTATCCGTCTCCCATATGGTGACATCTTTAACCTGTACGCGCCCGTTGGAGTCCTTTTTCAGCCGCCCATTGATCTCGTCAAAGAAGTACTTTGCCAGGTTCTCCGCCGAGGGATTGACAATCGTAAACGGCTCCAGTTCATTCATCATTTCATGGTCAAGGTAGCTGATCGCCGGACGCAGAATATCCTTCAGCTCCTTGAAATCGAGGAGCAAGCCGGCCTGGTCCAGTTCGGCCCCCCTCAAGGTAACGCGCACACGATAGTTGTGCCCGTGCGGCTTCTCGCACTTGCCGCGATAGTTGCGCAGGTAGTGTCCTGCAGAAAACGTGTCTTCGACAGTAACTTCAAACATGATGTCGGGCCACAGCTGGAGCTAACCGCAGAGCGAGTGCCACCAACTATTCTAGCGTGTTTAGCGGGAGACTTCGTCGCTCAGCGCCTCCTAATCAGCGCCGCAAAGAACCCGTCGCAAAGCTGCAATCCGGGAAGGGTGCGGAAGAATTGCCCCCCCAGAAGTGAATCGAGATCGTCCCAAACTAACTCACCGGTTGAACGCAAATGCTCCAACTCGACGCGACAGTCAAGCAGTTCCCATTCGTGTTCGCCCTGCAAGGCCTCTTTGACCACAGCTTCGTTCTCCTCGCGCTCGAGCGAGCAGGTGGAATAAACCGCGCGTCCGCCGGGCACAAGCTGCCGCAGGGCTGCGCGCAGGATCGCAACCTGTTTTGCATGCAAGTCGACAAGGTCTGCAGGCTTGAGCCGCCATTTGATCTCAGGATTGCGCGCCAGCGTGCCAGTTCCCGAGCACGGCACGTCCGCCAGCACGCGATCAAATCCGCCGGATGTTGGAGGGCTCACCGCGTCGGCCTGAATGACCTGAACGTTGGCTGCGCGGACACGCTTTCGCAACAAATCGGCGCGATGCGAATGCAGTTCGGCTGCGATGATCTCGGCCGTGGGATTACGCGCCGCCAGCGCAGCGGTCTTGCCGCCCGGTGCAGCGCAGCAGTCGAGCAGCCGCGACCCTCTGCCCACCAACGCCGCGACCAGTTGCGAAGCTTCGTCCTGAATGAAAACGCCGCCCTCTTGGAGTGCGCGCGTGCGTGCCACATCGCCGCCAGTCACGATGCGGGCACTGGCGAGCAGCACGCCGGGAGCGAGGTTGATGCCTTCGGATGCCAGTTCCTTCTCGACCTCAGCGGCGTCGAGGCGGACTGTCACGTTCGGGATGCGCTGGTCGTAGCTGCAGATTGCTTGGGCTGCTTGCAATCCGAATTCGGCAACCCAGCGCGCCACCAGCCACTCAGGATGCGCCGATTCCCGCGCGAGAAGATCTGCGGAGGACGCAGCGAACCTTCCAGATGGGGCATCAACTTTGCTGGCTGCGACCTTTCGCAGAACCGCATTGGCAAACGGTACCGCCGACCGCTTATGCGCGCGCTTAACAAGCTCGACGCTCTCATTGATCGCGGCGTGCGCTGGAATCCGGTTGAGATATCGTAGCTGGTACGCGCCTAGGCGCAACACAGTTAGGATCTCGGCATCCACTTTTGCGAGCAAGCGCGACGATGCTTCGCCAATAGCCTCATCCAGCCGCGACCGCCAGCGCAGAACCCCCATTACCAGCTCCGTCGTCAGGGCACGATCCGCAGGGCTGAGCGCATCCATGCGGTACGAATGCAGTAGCTCACCGGCATAGGCATCCTGCTGATCGACTCGCAGCAAAATGTCGAAGGCAGCCGTGCGTGCGGGGGATAAAGGCATGATGTGGCCTAAGTTTTTGGTTCCCGTCCAGTTTATTTCCCGTTCTGGGAAGTCACCGCTGCGTGCGTGCGCCACATCATTGACGAATCGCACGCTGGTACCAACAATCAAGGTAACTATAGGAATCACGATTATCTACTTGACTCAAATTCGATTCCATGCTACATTATGCCTAAATGGTTCATTTGGCAAGGTTTCGAGATGATTTAGGGTGCTTCTTTGGCGCGTCCAAATGTGCTATGTGTTTCTTCGCCGCTCGCAGTACTTTTGGGTGGAACACATGCGCTGCCAGTTCATCGCTGGTCATCTCGATTGGGTGCTTCTTGGACTTTCTAGGCATGGTGAAGCTATGACCTCGACTCCTGTTGATCTGATGACGTTGG
>JASHXK010000105.1 GCA_030043575.1 Terriglobales bacterium | reverse complement strand
GCCCACGAACCATCGGAACAGCATGCTGTAATCGATCTCTTCTATCAGCAGGCGTTCGCTGCGGACCGAGTACAGCATCTGCAACAAGAGCGCCCGCAGCAACTTCTCCGGTGGAATCGATGGTCGTCCGCTAACTGCATACATGGTGTCGAACCGCCGTGACAACTGGGTGAGCACTTCGTCCACCTGACTCGGATCGCCTGCAACGGATGACCCTTGCGCACTCGCGTCTCTGGCGACAAATAACTGAACATCTGACTCTGTTGATGATCTCTTCCACCCATGCCCACGGAATTAGCATAGGCAAGGTGTGGAAATGAAGTAGCTATTTTCACATCTCGCTGGGAACCGAATCCTAACGAGTGGTGTCATTGCTAACATGGTGTCACCATCTCGCCTGTATTGCTCCGTTTCCGTTGCCCTGTTGACGATCCTACTTTCCTCCGCGGCGTCGAGCCAGGATGCATTGCAGCTCTTTCACAAGATGCAGACCGCTTTGGGCGGTGCCGACAAGATCGCGTCCATCCGCGACTTTGAGGAAAGCGTGCGCGCACAGGCGTGGCACAACGACGGCAGATCCATGGGCGAAGTTCGCAAGCGCACCCGGTGGATCCGGCCGAACATTCTGCGTGTCGATCAGGTAGGGGCAGAGGATACCTACGTTCTTTACTTCGACGGAACGTCGGGTTGGCAGATATCGCCGGATAGGCCGCTAGCCGCCCTCGACGCGGACGGTTTGAAGTTCGCTCGCAACTATTTGGTCGGCATCCTCCTCAACCTTTGGCTTGCCGACCGCGACCCGAACCGGGTCATCACATCTTCCGGGGCGAACATCATCGTCGTTGCAACCAAGGGCGACCCCTCCCAAAAAACCGAGATCACGCTCGACCGCGCCACCTTCCTGCCCATGAGAGAGACCGCCGTCTCGTTCTCCGATCCCAGTCACCCTGTGAGCCGTGAGACAAGACTTGAGCAATGGCGGCCTGTTGACGGTGTGGAGTTCCCCCATCTCATCTCCAAGTTTCAAGGTGACACAAAGCTGGCGGAGATCACCGTAGAGCAGATCAAATTGAATAGAGGATTGAAGCCTGGCGATCTGGCCGTCAAGCCGAGCGATCAAAAGCCGGTCATGTCTGGGCCATGATTCAATGCAAACCTCTGCTGGGTGACCGCTTCGCGTCTGGAAGTAGCTTGTCCACTGAAGCCTTTTTCAGCAGCCTGCTAGTCCGTCGCGGGCAGGCTGCATAAGTTCGATTGCGTTTGATCCAGCCAGTGTAGAATTCGGAGCGGTTCACCAGATCAAGGGAAAATCCGGCCATAGGGCCTCTCTCGTGGAGGTAGGATGAGAGGGTTTGCGGCTTTCTTGTTGATCCCCGTCCTGTTCGCGGCATGGCATGCGCCACAAGCCGCCGACTCGCAGCAGCCACTGGTTCTGACCCACGTCACGGTGATTGACGTTACGGGCGGACCCTCCAAGCCAGACAACACCGTCATCATTTCCGGCGACCGAATCGTTGCCATGGGCGCTAGCTCCAGCCTTGCCGCGCCACCCGGCGCGCAGGTAGTGGACGCTACCGGCAAGTACCTGATTCCCGGCTTGTGGGACATGCACGTGCATTTGGAAGACAGCAAAGAGTACTTGCCGCTGTTTATCGCCAATGGCGTGACTGGCGTGCGAGTCATGTGGGGTTTCCCTTTTCACCATGAGTGGCGCAAGGACATCGAGGCCGGAAAGATCGTAGGCCCACACATGGTGATTGCCAGCCCAATCGTGGATGGTCCGGTACCCTATTGGCCTGACTCGGTTTCTGTGGCCAACGAAGCCGAGGCCCGTCAGGCTGTGATCAAGGCAAAGCAAGACGGCGCAGATTTCATAAAGGTTTATTCACTGCTTCCCCGTGATGAGTACTTCGCCATTGCCGACGAATCGAAGAAACAGGGCATCCCCTTCGAAGGCCATGTTCCCGATGCCGTCTCGGCCGAGGAAGCTTCTAACGCCGGTCAGAAGAGCTTTGAACACCTGCTGAGTATTCTGCCGGCGTGCTCCACTCACAGCGAAGAGTTGCTAAAGGCTCAGCAGGCTGACCTGGCCGAGATTATCGCCTCGAAAAAGCACCCCCTGTTTGCGATCGGGCCACGCGCCTGGGCATTGCGGTGGACAGTGCTGGACACCTACAGCCCCGAGAAGGCCGCTGCACTATTTGCTGTTCTGAAGAGCAACGGCACCTGGCAGTGCCCCACGCTGACGGTGCTGCGCCAATTCTGGCAGATGAAGGATCCGGCCTTCCGCAACGACGCGCGGCTGAAGTATGTCCCGCAGGACACGTTGCTGTTTTGGACCAGGAGCAGCCTGTCCGCTCGGGGCATGCCTTCCAAAGGTTACGCCTACGTTAAGCGAGCGTATCAAAAGGACCTTGAGGTTGTGGGTGCGATGCAACGGTCCGGTGTGCCGATTCTGGCCGGCACGGACCAGGAGAACCCGTATTGTTTCGCCGGCTTCAGCTTGCATGACGAACTGGGTCTGCTGGTGCAAGCTGGTCTGTCGCCGCTGGAAGCGCTGCAGGCGGCTACCGTCAATCCGGCAAAATTTCTCGGCAGGGAGAGAGATCTGGGCACGGTCGATCAGGGCAAGGTTGCAGACCTGGTTCTGCTCGACGCGAATCCGCTCGACGACATTGCCAATACGAAGCGAATCTACGCGGTCGTCTACGGCGGAAAGCTGTATTCCCGGGCCGCATTGGACGAGATGCTGGCGAAGGTCGAAACGCTCGCTGGCAAAAGGTCTGCTGGCTCCTCCGCCAAGATTTGGTTGATGAACAGTGCTGTAGCCGGGGGGATAGTGACGGTGCTATTCGCGATCGTCGCCCGGCTGCTGGAGAACCCTGATAGGACCGTTCACGTTTATCTTCCGATTGCTATCGCACTGTGGATAGCAGGTTATGTGTACCTTGCTCTCGCCCTTTCCACGCTTGCCAGAAAAACAAACACCGCTCGTGCGTGGTGGGCCTGGATTCCCATCTTGAATGTGGTTCTAGTGCTTAGGATCGCCAGGAAGCCTGTGTGGTGGATTGTTCTGCTGCTGATCCCGGTGGTGAACATCGTGTTGGCCGCTCTCATCTGGAAGAGCGTCGCCAAGGTCAGGCAGAAGTCCGGATGGTGGGGAGCGGTGGCGATTGTACCGGTCGTCAACCTGATCGTGCCTGGCTATCTCGCCTGGTCTGCGTTCGATCGTGAGGAGCGATCGCGCACAGCAGTTCCAACTTTGTAGAGGGGGTGGCGATAACGGGCGGTCCAAGGACCTCGTGCGAGAACAGGGGAGAATATCGCCACGGT
>JASHXK010000104.1 GCA_030043575.1 Terriglobales bacterium | reverse complement strand
GCGATGAAGTTCTACGACAATCCGCACGTCATCGTCGACGTCGGCGGCCAGGACATCAAGCTGATCGTCCTCAAGGACGGGCGCGTCAAGGATTTCAAGCTGAACACGCAGTGCTCTGCCGGTAACGGCTATTTCCTGCAAGGCACGGCCGAATCGCTCGGCTACAAGGTTGAAGAGTACGCCGACATCGCTTTCTCGGCCAACACGATGCCGGTGTTCGGTTACGGCTGCGCAGTGTTCATGCAGTCCGACATCGTGAACTTCCAGCGCCAGGGCTGGCGCGGCGAAGAAATCCTTGCCGGACTGGCGAATGTTCTGCCGAAGAACATCTTTCTTTACGTCGCCGGCATCCCCAATCTCGCCAAGCTGGGATCGAAGTTCATCCTGCAAGGCGGAACGCAGAAGAATCTGGCGGCGGTGAAGTCGGAAGTCGACTTCATTCACTCGCACTTCCACGGCGCCGGACAAGATCCCGAGGTCATCGTTCACGAGCATTGCGGCGAGTCGGGCGCGATCGGCGCGGGTGTAGAGGCGGTCCGTATCTACAAAAACGGGCATCGCACCACCTTCATCGGCCTCGACGCCGTTCAGAAGATCGGCTACAAGACCACGCGCAACGAGGACACGCGCTGCTACTTCTGCAAGAACAACTGCCTGCGCACCTTCATCGACGTAAACGTCGGCGAGCAGAAGAACGAGCACCTTGAGCCCGCGTCGCAGTTGCCGGTCTTCAAGTCAAAGGTTCCGCTGGCGGCAGGCGAGCGCCGTCTCATCATCTCGACCTGCGAAAAGGGTCAGGTCGAAGACGTCAACGCAATGCGCGGCATCAAGGCCGGTCTCGACGCAGTGAAGAAGCAGAATCCCAACTTCGTCGACATCGCCGCCAACGAAGTTTGGCGTTCGCGCAATCCGGAAAAGATTGCCGACGCGCTGCCTACGCCGGGCCGCTGGGATTTCGGCAAGGCCAAGGCCGCCATCCAGCATCGCACCGAGCTGATGAACAAACGCAAGGCGCTGCGCGTCGGCATGCCGCGCGTGCTCAACATGTATCTCTACGCGCCTATGTTCAGCACCTATCTCGAGAGCCTCGGCCTCGAGCCGGAAAACCTCATCTACTCCGAGTTCACCGGCCAGGAGATGTATCGCCAGGGCGCGGGCCGCGGCGCTATCGATCCCTGCTTCCCGTCGAAGATCGGCATCCCGCACGTCTACAACCTGATCTTCCAGAAGCACGCGAAGAAGCCGCTCGACGCGATCTTCTTCCCTATGATCGACACCCTGCATCAGCCAATGAAGAACTGCAGCGGCTCGAACGCCTGCCCGACGGTCACCGCAACCCCCAACGCCGTGAAGGCCGCGTTCACCAAGGAAGGCGATGTCTTCAAGGAAAACGGCATTCAGTATCTCGATCCCATCCTGAACATCGACGACATGCGGCTGTTCGGCCTGCAGATGTTCCAGGCGTGGTCGCCGATCCTGGGGCTGAGCGAAGAGGAGAACGAGCGCGCCATCCAGGCTGCCTATAAGGCATTCGACGATTTCGATCTCAGTCAGCGCCAGCGGGCGCGCGAAGTGCTCGACACGCTGGAGCGCGAGAATCGCCTTGGCATTGTGATGCTGGGCCGCGTCTATCACCACGATCCCGGCTTGAACCACGAGATCATGGAGGAGTTCCAGAAGCTTGGCTACCCGGTCTTCTCGCAGAGCTTCCTGCCCACCGACGAGGACCTGATGGATCGGCTGTTCGGCGAAGAGGTTCGGTCCGGCGCGATCACCCACGCGCTCGATATTCGCGATGTCTGGAAGAACGCCTACTCGGCCAGCACCAACACCAAGATCTGGGCGGCGAAGTTCACTGCGCGCCATCCGAACCTGGTGGCGCTGGAGATCTCGAACTTCAAGTGCGGTCACGACGCGCCGATTTACAGCGTGATCGAGGACATCATCGAGAAATCCGGTACGCCGTACTTCTCGTTCAAGGACCTCGACGAGAACAAACCGACGGGCTCGATCAAGATTCGCGTCGAGACGATTGACTACTTCCTGAAGCGCTATCGCGAAGACCTGCTGAAGAAAGCCGAAACCGCGAAGAAGCTCGAAGAGCAGCTGGCGGAATACGAGAAGCAGCTGCGGATGAGCCTGACGCACAAGTCGGTGAGGCGCGATTCGGAGATTGTTCCCTTCCCGCAGACTATCGACGAGCCGCACGCGGCAACCGCGTCGGGAGACGATTAAGGTAGAGCGGACCTTAAGGTCCGCGTCGCAGCCTGCTTTTCTCACAAGCGCGGGCTTTGGCCCGCGCAAATTTTTTCCGGCGACCCTGATGTCGCCGGCTGAAGCCGGCCTTATAATTTCAATTCGGCTTGGACGCTGGCCTGAAGGCCAGCTCTACCGACCAGCAATCCTGGACCAGAGTCATGCCGCTGACCAGCGACACCAAGAAAGTGATGTTCGAGATCTATCGCGATGCCGACTACGGCGGCCGCTACCGCGTGGTGTACTTTACGGAACTCGGCGAACATGACAAGGCAACTGAGATCGAGAACGCCATGCGCGGCGAGCACATCTTCGACGGCTTCCTCCTCCATCGCGAGCGCAATCAGGCAAAGCAGGTGGTCGATGAGATCCTCGACCGGCTCAATCGTGGCGAACAGGTTGGCGAGGATGCCATCCGCGAAAGCCTGCAGCCTTATCTGGCGTAAAGCGCGATTCAAACCTCACAGACCGCCTCCACGGCGCATCGCATGATACATTGCGAGAAGCGGTAGTTTCCGGCTCTTCGCCTTAAGCTCTTGCCTCAGAGACACGGTATTCGCTTGTTTGCTAAGGGCTGATCGCTAAGAGCGCCGCTCCAGGGACCAAACCATGATCGTAGCGATGTGGGAGGACGCGAGCGAGGACCAGATCCAAGAGGTCACCAACCATCTGGTAAAGATGGGATTCGCCGTGCATCGTACCACGGGCGCGCGCCAGAGCGTGCTGGCGGCGGTGGGCAAACGCATCGACTTCGATAC
>JASHXK010000103.1 GCA_030043575.1 Terriglobales bacterium | reverse complement strand
ACTGCCGCATCGCACCGACGTAGCTCCATACGGTAGCTTGAGAGTAATTACGGCGCTCGAGTTCGTCGAGCACCCTTTTTCGAAGTTGGGTCACAGGGACCTCCTTGTGACCCACACACTATCGGTTTCAGCCTGACTGCTGGATCTTGCCTACGCGTAGCGTCCGCCGCGCAAGCGGCTCAGTTCAAACGGCGTTCCCGGAGAGTGAAATTCAGCGGACCTTTCGCCAGGTTTCAAGGAATACAACCGGACTTCCAGCTTCGTGGCGAATACACTAAAAGTAAACGGCTCAGACAAGGATGCCGGCGACTGATATCCCGAAGGTGGGGCGGTCGCCCTAGTCGCCAAGCCCGCAAAAGACCGCTGTTCAGAAGGTTTTTCGTTACGAGAAACTGGATCTGCAGCCTGAGTTGATGGCCTCGATATGATTGGCGCGGGCGCTTTTGGCGAGTCGCCGAGGGTGCGGTGTTCCGGGATGCGGTAATCGTGCAGCGACGGAAGGAGATCTGGGCGGGTTCCGGGCTTCTACCCGGGCGGGGTCTTCCACTCCTCGAGCGCCAGCTCTTGCGCCTGGCTCCAGCTCAGTTCCTGCGCCGCGGCCTGTTCGAACACCGCCCCGGCGCGTTCCGACGCCCGGTGCACGGCCCGTTCCAGCAGGCCGGCCTTCAGCGGCGCTGGTAATCCTGCGGGAAGTTCTCCTCCCAGTGGCGGGCGATTTGGCTCTGCGCCGGGTCGCGCCACTTCGGAGCCGGGGGCTTCGGTTGCTGGTGCTGCTGGCTCATGGACTTTGTTAGGTCCTGAACGACCGGGCAGTTGAACTAGGTCCTGAACGACCGGGGAGTTGAACGGGATGCAGTTGCCACTATCCGCGACAGCTGGAAGCCCGATTCGTAATACTCCCCGCACTCACGGGATAAAGGCAGAGAAGCGCAGCGACGCCAATAACGAATCCCCTTTCAATCCAAGTCATTTGGTCTCATCTCCTTTGCCCATGAAATATAGCCCCCGCGATTTCCACTTGGGCTTCTGAGCCATCAAGAAACTGGGAAATTATACGCTGTTCAGGTCCGCGTAAACTCGCCACCTCTGTCCTCTAGCTCAATCGCCCTCGCCGACTGGTCCAGCGCACTATCCGTGGCCCGTACCTTGAACGACGCCGGCGTACCAGGGTCCACCATCACTTTGAGGACCGACACCGCTGCACCTACGGCCCGCGCATTCGGTAGAATCATTCACATCATATGAACGCGCTTCTGCTCACCGAATACATGAAACTGGAACTCGTCGATTTCCCGGAGCCCGAAATCGGCCCTGACGACGTCCTTGTTCGCGTCCGCACATGCGGCATTTGTGGCAGCGACGTCCACGGTTTTGACGGTTCCTCCGGCCGCCGCAACCCTCCGCTCATAATGGGCCACGAAGCAGCCGGCGAGGTTGCCAGACTGGGCGCTAACGTCACGGGTCTCAAACCGGGTGACCGGGTGACCTTCGATTCCACGGTCTATTGCGGGAAGTGCGCCTTCTGTGTCCGCGGCAATGTGAACCTCTGTGATAACCGCGAAGTGGTAGGCGTCGCTCCCAAGGAGTTCAAGCGTCACGGAGCGTTCGCCGAGTACGTCTCGGTCCCGAGCCGCGTCGTATACAAGTTGCCGGATAGCTTGCCGTTCGAGCAGGCCGCGCTCATCGAGGCTGTCTCGATTGGAGTCCACGCCGTCTCGATCACACCCGTGCGCCTTGGCGACACGGCTGTGGTACTCGGCGCAGGCATGATTGGCTTGGTCACCTTGCAGGCTGTGAAGGCGGCGGGTTGCTCCCGAATCATCTCCGTTGATATAGAAGACGCGAAGATCGAGGCCGCGAAGAAGATGGGCGCGACCGATGGCATTAACCCAAACACGGCCAACGTGCCCGACGCCGTGCGCGAATTGACCCGTGGCCGCGGCGCGGACGTGGCTTTCGAATGCGTCGGCTATGCGAAACCAGTGGGTGCCGCCATACACTCCGTGCGTAAAGGCGGTTTCGTCACGCTCATCGGCAATCTTCAGCCCAACATCGAGATTCCGCTCCAATATGTGGTTACGCGACAGATCCGGTTGCAGGGTTCCTGTGCGTCAAATGGCGAATATCCAGCATGCATCGACCTCATGGAGCGCGGCATCATCAAGGTGGATCCGCTCATCTCGGCGGTCGCCCCGCTCGCCGATGGACCGTCTTGGTTCAACCGCCTCTATCATCACGATCCGAATCTGATGAAGGTGATACTGTGCCCGTGAGTGCGCCGTTCGATCTGACCGGAAAAGTCGCCTTGGTTACCGGCGCCAGCCGTGGACTTGGCCAGTACATGGGCCGCGCCCTGGCACGCGCTGGAGCCGACCTCGTCATCACCAGCCGCAGCCTCGCCCATCTCGAACCCTTTCGCGCCGAAGTCGCTTCACTCGGCCGCACAGCTCTCCCGGTAAGAGCTCGACGTGCGCGATTACGTTCTGCGGTGCCGCCGCCAAACCGGAACACCGACCAGCGCGTGCTGAATGAACAATTCGTGACCGTGACAAACTGGCAGCTACCGAATAACGCACAGGCGTCGTCCTGACATTGCACGTCGCAGTTGCTGATGTAGACGTGTTGAGCGCTCACGAAGTGAAACCCATCGTTGTTGTGATTCACGCGACTATGGATGCGAACGCCGTCGAGTTTCATGTGGCTGCTTTGGATAATGCGCACGGAATGATAAGCGCAGTCTTTGAGGAAAATGTCACGCACCACAAAATCCTGACACTGATGAAAAAGCAAATGGTACGGACGGTGTGTCCCTCCGAGCCCCGAAGGCGGCGGAACTCCACGGCTGGGGCTGCGGAATTGCGCGCCTTGGCCGTCGATTGTCCCCGGACCTTCGACAGCGAAATTCTGGGCCTTGACCGCAAAGATGAGCGCCCAGTTGCCGTCTTCCAGAGTAGTGTCTCCTTGCAGCGGAATTTCGTTGACCGCGCGATACTGCCTGCCATCAGCGCTCCCCAACAATTTGCCTTCAGCCGCAAGATGCAGCGTGATATTGCCTTTCATCTCGACGGTTCCGATAACGAAGACGCCCGCAGGAACCACAACCGTGCCGCCTTGGTCCTTATTGCACGCATCAATCGCGGCCTGGATGGCCGCGGTATCGAGCGTGGCACCATCGCCCTTAGCTCCAATACTGTTCACTTAACCGTTCGGTTGGCGTACAGATTTTTGATCGCAATTCATCCTTACAGGCGCGAATCAGAAAAAAATACAACTTTCCCCACTAATTTTTCCATTCGGCAGCGCATAGCGTCCTGAGACCGTGGTTTTCATCCGATCTCATGCACATGACAGTTTTCGCCCGTAGTTCTCGCTATGAGGTAGTAGAGCCAGGCGGGAGTCTGTTTCCGCCGCAAGGCTTCAGAGAAGGAGGAATACCTATGGCAAAGGAAAAGGCAATCGGCAGGGAGCCGGAAGAGGAACTCGCCGACGCAAATTTGAAAAACGTTGTGGGGGGAATCGGGGCCATCAACACCGTCAACACACAAGGAGCCACAACCCAAGACACAGACGTGGCTGGAACGACGCACGACATCAGCAAACCGGTGAACCCGGCGGCCCTTGGAAACTAGAGTAACCAGTCAACGCCGCCGCCAAAATGGGTGGGAGTACTCGATTCCCGCTCTCTGGATAATGAGGTAGCACATTTCATCCGGGATCTGACGAAAAGCAGAAGCAAGAGAATGGAACACGAAAGAAAAAAGTAATCGAGAAGGACCAGAAAACCGTGGAGTCGGTGGACCAACTCACAGAGAAAGATCTGGCCGAAATAGCTGGCAGATCACATGATGATGAAAGTCCGAAGGAGTGATCCAGCTAGCGTTGTGGGTCATCGCCGTCGTAACAGTTCGACATGTATTCGGCTTGCGAGTGTAAAGTATTTCGTAAGCGGCTCGTAAACCGCGCTCACGCTGGCCAAGTACATCGTTTCCAAGGTCGTATCGCCACTCAGGAAAGGGGAAACCGTCGAAGTCCAGCGCATGGCCCCTGAAGATGCCTGCCCCAGCGACATGCTCGTGCTGATCCGCTGGCAAGGCCGGACCATGGCCGTTCCCTTGTCACAACTGGTCGCGATTGATGCCGACGCTTCCACCGCTGAAGCCATTGGTGACTGGCATTATTGGGTGGCGCAAGGCTACTGTTTCTGAAATTAAGCCGCCCGGGGGTTCTGTTGCAAACGCGGTTGAACTGATCTGGTAGGGTGGGTGGTGACTCGAAAACGGCCGGTATTGTTCCGTGGGCGGCACTTCGAAGATGTGATCATCCTCCTGTGTGTTCGGTGGTACCTGCGATATTCCCTGAGCTATCGC
>JASHXK010000102.1 GCA_030043575.1 Terriglobales bacterium | reverse complement strand
TCAATCGAACAGGGAGTTCACGAAATCCTGCGGGTTGAAGGGCAGCAGGTCGCCGGCCTTTTCGCCAACGCCAACGTACCGCACCGGAAGGCCCAGCTCTTTGCAGATGGCGACGACCACTCCACCTTTGGCCGTGCCGTCGAGCTTCGTCAGCACGATTCCGGTCACTCCCGCCGACTGGGTAAACAACCGTGCCTGCTGCAGGCCGTTCTGGCCCGTCGTGGCGTCCATGACCAGCAGGGTTTCGTGGGGAGCATGGGCGCTGAAGCGTTGCGCCGTGCGGCGCATCTTGGCCAGCTCTTCCATCAGGCTGGACTTGGTGTGCAGGCGGCCGGCGGTATCGACGATGACGTAATCGGTGTTGCGCGCCTTGGCCGCTTGCAGGGCGTCGAAGAGCACAGCCGCCGGATCGCCGCCTGGCTTGTTCTTGATGACTTCGGTTCCGGTGCGGTCGCCCCAGATTTCCAGTTGCTCGATGGCGGCCGCGCGAAAGGTATCGGCGGCGGCCAGCAACACGGTCTTGCCTTGCGAACGCAGCAGGTGAGCGAGCTTGCCGATGGAGGTGGTCTTTCCGGTGCCATTCACGCCGACGACGAGGATGACTTCGGGTTCGCCGTCGACCTTCTGCACCGGCCGGTTGTCGGCGGCGTTGAGAATCGCCAGCAACTCTTCTTTCAACACACGCTTGAGCTCGTCGACATCGGCGACCTGGCGGCGATCGATTTTCTCGCGCAGCGCGGCGAGGACCGCAGTGGTAGTTGCGGTGCCGAGGTCGGCGGCAATGAGCGTGGCTTCCAGATCGTCGAGGGTCTCGCGATCGATTTCCTTGCGGAAAGAGACGACGTCGTCGATGCGCTCACTGAGGCTTTCACGGGTGCGCGTGACCGCCTCTTTCATGCGTCGCAGAAAGCTGGGCTTTTCTTCGGTGCTGCCAAACAGGGTCTGAATCATAAGATAGCTATTAGCTGTTGGCCATTAGCTGTTAGCAGGCGCGCCAACCAATGCCGGCTAAGAGCTAAAAGCTAGGAGCCCGCGGCCAAAAACAATGGGTCGCTCGTCGCTCACTGGAACTGTCGTATCCCAACAATTATAGACAAGCCGCGATGGCAGGCTGCGTGACATTCGCGGGAATCCGGCGCTCGCGGCGAGTCATCCAAACAACTTGTTTCGAGGAGGCAAATGGCGACGTGTGAGCACGTGAAACAAGCTGATCCCAACGTTCCAGCGAGCCACGACGGTTGTGCAGAATGCCTGCAGACGGGTGGACGCTGGGTGCATTTGCGCAAATGTCTAACCTGCGGGCACATAGGCTGCTGCGATTCCTCGCCCGGGCAGCACGCGAACAAGCACTTCCGCGAGACCGGACATGCGGTAATGCAGGCGTTCCAGTCGGGCGAGTGGAAGTGGTGCTATGTGCACGAGGCGTATGTGTAGGCGGAACGCGATTCGCCTTTCGCATTCGCTCTTCGCCAGAGGCCTGGGAGTTGTTTAGCTCCCCAGCAGGTCTCAGTTCGGACTTTGTTTGCACATAAGCCAAGAGTGAGCCGCGAGCCCCTCACGTCTGGCGAACAGCGAATAGCGAAAAGCGAAAAGCGTCCAATCGCGAACGGCGGCTCTTTTGTGTACTCTGTAGTGGCGGTTAGTAACCTTCGATAACCGATGATCTTTTCGATTCGCACCATACGCCGAAGCTGGCGGATCGGCGTAGTCTCTGCGCTTCTGCTGGCGCCCTGCTGGACCTCGGCGCCGGCGCAAGTTCCATCGCCGTGGGTCGACACCAAGCCGCTCTCCGTTGATACCGGAACCACCGGATTGAAACTGATGCTGCGCCGTCTGCACACCACGGCGCGGTTGATGCACACCGTCGCTCATCCCGACGATGAGGACGGCGGCATGCTGACGCTGGAGTCGCGCGGACATGGTGACACGGTTCTGCAGCTCACGCTGAACCGCGGCGAAGGCGGGCAAAACAAGCTCGGCAGCAATCTCTTCGACGAACTGGGGATCATTCGCACCCTGGAACTGCTGGCCGCTGATCGCTACTACGGCGTGGAGCAGCGCTTCACGCGCGTGGCCGATTTCGGATTTTCGAAGACGCCCGAAGAGACGTTCCAGAAGTGGGGCGGTCACGATATAGTGCTGGGCGACATGGTGCGTGTGATTCGCACCTTTCGTCCGGATGTGATCTGCACGCGGTTTCAGGGGAACTCGCGCGACGGCCACGGCCATCATCAGGCGTCGGGAATTCTGACGCGGGAAGCGTTTCGTGCCGCCGCCGATCCGGCGCGCTTTCCCGATCAGATTCGGGAAGGCCTGCAGCCCTGGCAGGCGAGGAAGCTGTACATGGACAACGTCGGCGCCGACGAGCAATGGACGATCAAGCTGGAAACCTCGCAGAACGATCCATTGCTGGGCGAGAGCTACGTGCAGTTCGCGTGGAAGGGACTGAAGCATCAGCTGTCGCAGGGAGCGGGCGGATGGACCTTTCGTGAAGGCCAGCGCTTCAGCTATTACAAGCTGATCGATTCCGTCGTGCCCAATCCGCCGGCGGCGGGCGCGCACGAGACGGATTTCTTCGACGGCATCGACACGTCGCTGCCGGGACTGGCCGGGCGGCTGGGTACAGATCAAGCGAAGGTTCCATGGCTGCGTCCGCAGTTACAGGCGATCGCGAAGACGGTTGACGACGCGACCGCAGCGGCCGACAAAGATCAACAATCAGCAGGAGCGTCGTTGTTGCGGGGGCTGGATCTCACGCGGGCGCTGATCAAGCGTGTGGACGCGTCGCAGTTATCGGGTGCCGAGAAAGCCGATCTTCTGGCAAGCCTCCGTACCAAAGAAGATCAGTTTGAAGAAGCGGCAAATTTGGCGTTCGGCATGGACCTGCAGCTTGGGCCCGGTACGCCCGACGGCCGGCCGATGGCTGCGAAGTTCCCGACCGACCAGGGCGATGTTCTGGCCGCAGTGATCACGGCGGGCAAGCCATTTCTGCTGCGGGCGACCTTACACAACGGCAGCGCCGCGCCGATGATGATCAGGCAGTTCGCGGTCGATGTGCCCGAGGGCTGGAAGTCAGAGCTCTTCATGGACAAGCTGCCGAAGAGTATCGCGGCGGGCGACGGGTGTGCGCTGACCTTTCGCGTGACGCCGCCCATCGATGCGTCGCTTACGAAAGCATATTTCCATCGCAATGATCCGGACGTTGACGCGATCTACAAGATCGACGATCCGAAATACTTGACGCTGGCGCTGCCGCCGCCGCCGGTGTCAGCGCGCGTGGAATACACGATCAACGGCGCTGAAGGCGAGATTCGCAGCGAGGCGCGCACGCCGATGCACGACGACAAGGGCGAAAAGTGGTCGATGCCGCTGGCGGTTGTACCGCGGTTTTCTGTCGACGCTTCGCCGGCGACCCAGATCATCCTGGCGGGAGCGAATCCGTCGGCGCAGTTGAGTGTGGGAGTTCGCACCACTGCGGATCGCGGCAGCGGCGTGGTTCATCCCGAAGCGCCAAACGGCTGGACGACAGAGCCGCAGTCGGCCGACGTGTCGTTCGCTGAGCCGGGGCAGAAGAGTGCCGACTTCAAAGAGCTGCCGGATGGGGCGAAGGAAGCTCGCTACGAAGTGCGTGCCTTACTGGATGCCGATGGCCGCGATTACAGCGACGGCTACGCGCTGGTCACGCGTCCTGATCTCGGGGGCTTCTTCTACTATCAGCCGGCGCTGCAGCGCGCCAGCATTGTCGACGTGAAAGTTCCGCAGGGGCTGAAGATCGGCTACATCATGGGCGCGGGTGACGATATTCCCGACGTGCTGCGAGAGCTGGGACTGAATGTCACGATGCTCACGCCCGATGAAGTGGCGAGCGGTGATCTGAGCGGCTACGGGACAATCGTGCTCGGTATTCGCGCCTACGATACGCGCGATGATGTAAAGAAGAACAATCAGCGGCTGCTGGATTATGTGAAGAACGGCGGCACACTGCTGGTGCAGTACAACACCTCGCCCAGCGATTTCAACCCGGGGCATTACACGCCGTACCCCGCGCAGCTCAGCCGCGATCGTGTGACCGTGGAAGAGGCGCCAGTGACGATCCTCGATCCCCAGAATCCGGTCTTCCATTACCCCAATCCGATTACGGAGCATGACTTCGATGGCTGGGTGCAGGAACGCGGGCTGTACTTCATGGATCAGTGGGATTCGCACTTCACGCCGCTGCTGGCCTGCAACGATCCTGGCGAACAACCGCAGAAAGGCGGATTGCTGCTGGCGCAATACGGCAAGGGCTATTACGTCTACGCCGGCTACGCGTTCTTCCGCCAGTTGCCGTTCGGAGTTCCGGGAGCGATTCGTCTTTATGTGAATCTGCTGAGCGTAGGACATGAGACGAAGTAGGCCGGCGTTGAGTCGGCTTCGGGAAGGTGTCCGGGATATCGGCTTCGACAGGAAAAGCAGGTCCCTCCACTCGCTCACGCCTGTTCGATGAACCGGCGGAGCTCGGTCGGGATGACACTTTCAATGCGACATTCCACAAATCCAGAAGGGCAGCCGGAGCTGGTACGCGGCATCGGGCTGACGGAAGCGGCGACGCTGAACATGATCGACATGGTCGGCGTGGGACCATTCATCACGCTGCCCTTGGTGATCGCCGCGGCGGGCGGACCACAGGCGCTGCTGGGCTGGATCCTGGGCGCAATCTTCGCCCTGTGCGATGGGCTGGTTTGGGCCGAGCTGGGCGCGGCGATGCCCGAAGCCGGTGGCTCGTATCGTTACCTGAAGGAAATCTACGGGCCCGATTCGCTGGGACGGCTGCTGTCGTTTCTCTTCATCTGGCAGCTTTCGTTCAGCGCACCGCTGTCGATTGCCTCAGGCTGCATCGGCATGGCGAGCTATGCGGGCTACCTCCGGCCGAGCCTTGAGCACATCCTTCTCGCACACACATTTCATCTCCCGATGCCCCTGATCGGCACGCTGGAAGTAAATGTGCTGGTGATGCCGGCAACGTGGGTTGCGATCGCGTCTGCGGCATTCGTGACCTTTCTGCTGTATCGGCGTATTACCGTCCTGGGTCAGCTGGCCAAGCTGTTGTGGATCGGCGTGGCGATCACGATTGCCTGGGTGATTGTCGCAGGACTGACGCACTTCAGCGCCGCGCGCGCGTTCGATTTTCCCGCTGGCGCGTTTAGGTTGTCGCCCGCCTTCTTCACCGGAATGGGATCGGCGATGCTGATCGCGACCTATGACTACTGGGGCTACTACAACGTCTGCTTCCTGGGCGGGGAAGTGAAGGATCCGGGACGAACGATTCCGCGCGCGCTCATCCTTTCTATCGTGGTCATAGCGGTAATTTATCTGGCGATGAACGTCGCGGTGCTGGGGGTGATCCCGTGGCGGGAAATGGTGTCGCAAGCGGGCGAGCAGAACAACTTCGTCATCGCGGTGTTCATGCAGCGGATTTATGGCGCTTGGGCGGGTCGCGCGGTCACCGGCCTGATCCTGTGGACGGCGTTTGCGTCGGTGTTTTCGACGCTGCTGGCGTATTCGCGCGTGCCCTATGCGGCTGCGCTGGACGGCAACTACTTCCGGGCGTTTGCCCGAGTCGATCCCAAGCGCCATCTGCCGACCGTGTCGCTGCTGGCACTGGGCTTGGCTGCGATGCTGTTCTGCTTCCTGCGGCTGGCGGACGTGATCGCCGCGATGGTCGTGATCAAGCTCATGCTGCAATTCATTGTGCAGGCGATCGGAGTGATGGTGCTGCGGAAGCGGCGTCCGGATTTGCCGCGCCCGTTTCGCATGTGGCTGTATCCGGTTCCGGCGCTGATGGCGATTGCGGGATTCACATTTATTCTGCTGGCCAGAAAGAATTTTCTGCGCGAGATTCGATATGCGATGGCCATTGTGATTCTTGGCTTGGCCATTTATCTGGTGCGATCGTGGAACCGGCGCGAGTGGCCCTTCGCGCTTAAGCTGCCGAATCTGGGAGCTGCCCGATGACCAAACACCGAGCGCAACTGGTCACGAATTCGAAGCCGCTCGGAACGTTAATGACCAAAGCCGCCTGCTCTGGCGCTTACCTTTGTCCTGAATTTCAAGTCTGATGGGACGATGGCCACGAGCGGAGCATGGCAGGGGCGGAGCATTCCACCGCAGGCAGTCGAAAAGCCACGCGAAGTGAAGTTCGGCGGACTTGGAGACCCGATCCGATGGCCGAACTAAGTTCACTGCCGCAATTGCCCATCGCACCGCCACAGCGCCGCGGCGCACTGGGTCCACTGCACGAGCCGTTGTTCCGTGCGCTGTGGGTGGCCTCGGTCATCAGCTACACCGGCACGTGGATGCAGAACGTCGGGGCGGCGTGGTTGATGACGTCGCTCACCATGTCGCCGCTGATGGTCGGACTGGTGCAGGCGGCGGGTAGCATTGCGGTGTTTCTCGTGGTCTTACCGGCAGGCGCGATTGCCGATATGGTGGATCGCCGCAAGCTGCTGCTGTTCACGCAGACGTGGATGGTGCTGGCTGCGGTCGCGCTCGGAGTTCTGACCCTGGCCGGCAGAACGACACCGACACTGCTGTTGTTGCTGACCTTACTCATGGGCCTCGGCGCGGTTCTGAACGATCCTGCGTGGCAGGCCATCACCCCCGAAACGGTGTCGCAGCAGAATTTTGCCGCCGGCGTCGCACTGAACTCGGCCGGATACAACGTGGCGCGGGCGATTGGTCCGGCGCTCGGCGGGCTGGTGATTGCGGCGGCGGGGTCGGGAATTGCATTCCTGCTCAATGCGGGTTCGTTCTTCGGGGTCATCTACTTCCTGTATCGCTGGCGCGGAGCTGCCGGCCGCACGTCCTTTCAAACTGGCCACATGATGCGCGCGATGTTCGAGGGCGTTCATCATATGCGCGACTCGCAACGGGTGAAGGCCGTGCTGGTTCGCACCGCGGTATTCAGCGTCGGCGCCGGCGCATTGCCCGCCTTGCTGCCGCTGCTGGCGCATCCGTTCGGATCGCAGGGTTACGGCCTGCTGCTGGGGTTCTTCGGAACGGGCGCGCTTGCCGGTGCCACGCTGATGCCGGCTTTGCGGCACAGAATCTCCAGCGACTCGCTGGTTTCGCTTTCGACGGCTGTCTTCGCGTTTACTACGTTCGCTGCGCCGCAATGGTGCACCTTTCCGCTACTCTCGTTGACGATGTTCATTGCCGGCGTGGCGTGGATACAGATCGTCGCCAGCCTGAACGTTGCGGCGCAGACGATGTGTCCAAGTCATATGCGCGCGCGCGCCATCTCGATGTACCTTCTGGTGCTACAGGGTGGACTCGCCGGCGGCGCGACTTTGTGGGGCGCGATTGCGGAGCGTGTTGGGACACCGCGTTCGCTGTCGTTCGCCGCCCTGGGACTGCTGGTCGGCCTTCCCGCGGCTGCCTGGTTCAAGCTGCATCCCGGCGATCTGCAACCGACGACCGCCGGAATGGACTAGAATTCTCCTACGCATCAACACTGGGTCTGATTTCGCGACAATTCTCTGTGGAGGCATTGAATGAGGAAAGAAGTTGTCACCGCAATTCTGATGCTGGCTCTGGGCGCAGGCGGATCGGCCGTAGCCCACGCGCAAGCCAAGAGCGACCAAAAGATCACCTTCGCCGCAGTCTACGATCACACCCTCAGCGGGATTGAGAAGGAATTTGTCTCCGCCGCCGAGGCGATGCCGGACGACAAATATAACTTCGCTCCCACGCAGGGCGAATTCAAGGGCGTGCGCACCTTCGCGCAACAGATCAAGCATGTCGCGGCCGTGAACTACATGTTCGGCGGGGCGATCATGTCGGAGAAGCCTCCCGTCAACCTGGGCAGCGAAAATGGGCCGGACAATCTGACCTCCAAGGCCGATATCCTGAAGTTCCTGAACGACTCGTTTGCCTATCTGCACAAGGCACTGGGAACGCTGGATGAGAACAACATTCTCGGCCAGATCCAAAGTCCATTCGGTCCGAACAAAGTCAGCCGTCTTGGACTGACCAACATTGCGATAAGCCATCCCTTCGATCACTACGGCCAGATGGTCGTCTATCTGCGCATGAACGGCATTGTTCCTCCCGCCAGCCGCGGGCAATAGCCGAATCCAGCAACCAATCTGCGACACGGGGTGCGACCAGCTCGCACCTTCTGTCGCGCTCGTTCCGCGCATCTCTATAATGGGTTCCAACATTTCTTTACACGCCGAAGTGGAAACTTCGCGCGTGGCGCGGGGTTTCAGCACACGGACTAACCAAATACACACTCGATTGCGGGCCATGAATCCATCACGAATGTTCCGGAAGCTGCAAGCTGTAACCGTGCTGATGACCACGTCGAATTCACCGTTCTCGATGGCCGCGATGTTGGTGGCCACCAGCGCCTGGCAGCGAGTGTCCAAGGAGCTTTGCAAAATGAAGAAAGTGATTATTTGCGCGCTGCTCGCCATCGCCGTGGCTTGCTGCGGAACAGCGTTGTATGCACAGGACAACATGGGTCAGGGCCAGATGGGCGGCCAAGGCCAGATGGGTGGTCAGGGCCAGATGGGCCCCGGCGGCGGTCGCGGCATGATGTCGCCCGACCAGCGCCTGCAGCGCCTGACCAAGATGCTCAACCTCACTCCTGACCAGCAGACGAAGATCAAACCGATGCTGGAACAGGAGCAGACGCAAATGCAGGCAATGCATCAGGACAGCTCCATGACCCCGGCGGATCGCAGGAGCAAGATGCAGGAGATTCGCCAGAACACCAACGACCAGATCAAGTCCGTGCTGACAGCGGATCAGCAGACCAAGTTCACCCAGATGCAAGACCGGCAGATGGAGCACATGGGCCAGCACGGTGGAATGGGCCAGGGCGGCGGCATGGGACAGGGCCAGCCGCAACAGGCGCCTCCGCAGCAATAGCTAGCCCGCAGGCCGATTCTGGGTCAAAGTCAGGCGTTCAGCTAGGAGAAGAACTTCCGGCTGAACGCTTTTTCCGTTAGCTTCGAGCCGCAATGGGCCGGAAGCGGGCAGCTCGCAGCTCGAGGCTAGTTCCTGCTAATTGCTTCTCTCACACAGCTTGCCGTACATCGAGGTGTATTGCAGGCCGATCTCGCCGCAGGTGCATTGCTCGACCGAATAGACGACGCAAGAGTCGAACGGGCGCGAGTAGACGTGCAGGCTGACGGCGCGCTGGTCGAGCTCGCGAGGATTGCGAACGTCGTGAACCGGATTCAGCGGATCGACGGCGACCGGATTCTCCCGCGTGATAGCGACTTCGTCGGTGGGAACGATGTTGCAGTGATGCGCGGCGAGATTCTCTTCCAGCACGCGATAGTTCTGCACCAGGAAGCGGCCGACGGGCGCGGCCATCCAGCAGTTCTGCCCCTTGTGGTTGTGGATGGAACTCTTCATGCCCGGCTCCCAGCACAGCGAGAGCAGTTCGTAGAGAGCGGTCTTGTCGATGAGGTTGCGCGTGTAATGTTGCGCGTTCCAGAAAAGATAGGGCTTCAAGGTTTCGGGATCGACCGGATTGGCGCGCATGTACTCCAGCGTGCCCTCGACGCCGGCGAAATCCTTCTCTTCGAGCCTGCGCAAGCCGGCGACGAAGTCCTCAATCGAAACCGATTGCAAAATTTTTTGCGATGAAGTGGGTGCTGCCATAAGAGCCATCCTCCTGGGACAAACTGCTCATTCTAGACCAAGAGCGGCAGATTCCGCGCGCGAATTGCAGGGGCGGCATTCGGCGAGCGCGAAAAAACCTCACTGGCCCCGAGGGACGCGGAAATCCATTTGCGCCACTTTGCGATTCCAAGCATATAATGTCCGCAAGAAGCACCTTCCGGCAAAAGGTGCGGTCCAGAGTTGGGCACTGGAGTTTCCCATGAAATCGCGCGCTTTCGCTGCGATGATTGCGGTGCTGGTTGTCGGCGTTTCCCTGCCTGCGCTGGCACAAGACAACACACAGTCGCAACCGTCAACCCAGGTTTCCAGCACGTCTCCCGATCCATCACCGCCAGCGAGCGCAACTGCGAACGACAGCGGCGCGGCGGCTCAGTCGGGCGACAGCGCTGCAGCGCAATCAGGAAGCGCTCCGTCGGCACAGCCGGCAAACGGTGCGACCGGAACCGGCAGTCCGGTGGATAGCTCGTCTGAAACAGCGGCGACGGCCGACGCTCCGAAGGAAACCCACAACAAGGACAAGAACGATATTGACGATATCGGCGACCGGAAAGTGGGTCAGACCGGCAAAAGTCTGAGTGATTGGTACTCGATCGATACCGACGTGAAGCTGGGCAAGCAGTACGCAATGATGGTTGAGTCGAGCGCGCGCATTGTCCAGGATCCGGTGATCACGGAATACGTCAATCGCGTAGGCCAGAACCTGGTGCGCAATTCCGATGCGAAGGTGCCGTTCACGATCAAGGTCATCGATTCCGACGATGTCAACGCCTTCGCCTTGCCCGGCGGGTTCTTCTACGTCAATACCGGGCTGATTCTGGCTGCCGATAATGAAGCGGAACTGGCCGGCGTGATGGCGCACGAGATCGCGCACGTCGCTGCGCGCCACGCTACGCGCGAGATGACGCGAGCCAATTACATCCAGACCGCAGCAACCATTCCGCTGCTCTTCATCAACAGCTGGGGCCTCTACGAAGCGGCCAATATGGCGATGAGCCTGTCGCTGCCGGTTGTGTTCATGAAATTTTCGCGCAACTTCGAATCGGAAGCCGACTACCTGGGTCTGCAGTACATGTACAAAGCGGGCTATGATCCGCAGTCGTTCATCGCCTTCTTCGAGAAACTCAAGGCGCTGGAGAAAGAGAAGCCAGGATCGCTGGCCAAGGCTTTCGCCACGCACCCGCAGACGCCGGACCGCATCGAGAAGAGTCAACAGGAAATTCGCGAGGTGCTGCCGCCGCGGCCGGAATACATCGTGGACACTTCGGAGTTTGAATCGGTGAAAGCACGGCTGGCAGCGTTAGAGAATCGCAAGAAGGCGATCCCTGACAAGAAGGACAATCAGCCCACATTGCGGCGCACGCAGACCGCGGACAGCGGGAACGGCAACAACCCGCAAGGTCAGCCGGGCGATGATCGGCCGACGCTGCAGCGACGCGATGACGACTACGCGTCGGTGACGAATCAAGGGCCGTTCTAGCAGCGCGTCGCAGGCCTTCCGCCGGCGGCCGCGTGCCGCCGGTTTGCTTTTAGCGGCGAGGACCGCGCCAATGCAAAACTCAAGCTGGGTGCAAGCTGCGCCGATATCGCAAACGCTGGAAAGTGGAGCGACTCTTCGCATGGACACATAACATCGAGAACTTCGTCACATTCGTTCATCTCGCCTGCCTGCACCTGTTGATCAGGCATCTATGATTGATCCTGGTTTCAGGCAATCCCTCGATATGCAGGTCCAACTTCAGATTCGCGCCTTGCATGACAGAGATCCGGCGACGATCTCGGCGGCGTTTCAGCGCATCGGCTGGAAGAAGACCGAGGCGCAGTATCGGCGTTACCTGGAGGAACAAGCGACGGGACGGCGCATCTGCCAAGTTGGGTTCGTGGACGGGCGATTTGCCGGTTACGTCACGTTAAGCTGGCAGCCAACGTATCCCCCGTTCGCGGAAGCCGGGATTCCCGAGATTCAGGACCTCAACGTCTTGCAGGAGTTTCAACGGCAAGGTATTGCTACCCGTCTGCTTGACGAAGTTGAGGCGCTGGCGAGTGAGCGCAGTGCGACCGTGGGCATTGCAGTCGGACTGCATCCCGGATACAACGTGGCGCAACGCCTGTACGGTAAACGAGGCTACATTCCCGATGGCTGCGGAATCACGTACCACGACCGCTTCCTGCACGAAGGTGCGCAGATCGTGCTCGACGACGACTTGGTTTTGCATTTAACCAAGCAGTTGCGCCCGGAAGCATCGCTAGTCGTTCACGACCCCGAGCCATGATCGGACCAAAGCGAGCCCCTCGACTGAAATGATTTATGAGAGTGCTTCGAGATGCGCCAGAATTCTCTGAGCGCTGACACTTCTGGCAGCGGATCAGGGCTTCGCGATCAGCTCGAACACGGGGTAGTTCGGCGCGACCTCGACAAACGCCTGCGGATCTGAACCGGCGCGAACGGTGAAGTAGCGCTGAACTGCGGTCTGGAAGCGGTCGAGATAGGCCTTGAGCAGCGGCGGCTTGTCGGCATCAGGAATTGCGCGCACAGAGAAGCTCTGCCGCCGGCTTCCTCGCTTGAGCGTAACCTCGCCAGCCGCTTCCGCGTTGCGCACCCATTGCGTGCGGCCTCGCGGAGCAACCAGAAAGCGCCGTCCGTTCATCTCCAGCAGGTCAATCGGATTGGAATAGAGCTTGCCCGACTTGCGACCACGGACCTGAAGCAGGTAATTGTGCTTCATGCCAAGTCCGAGTCCCACTAGAAAGCCGAAGCAACGATTGAAGAGCCGCTCGATTGCGGTGGGTCGCCGGAAAGAAGCGCCGGATGTGGGTTCCATGAAACTATTCTAGGCGTGGAAGCTCGCTCGGTGTTTGGCGGAGTGGTCAATTCGGGATGAGCCGATTTTTACTTTGCCTTTGCTGCAGCACTTCTGTTATTGTCCGCGGCAAGCAGCTCCGGGGTGATCGCGACGTGGCATTTCTGTCAGACGCGCGATGGGGCATCCGTTCAAACCGACTCAGGGAGGTTCCGAATGGCATTCTGTGCGAACTGCGGTAGTCAAGTGGGCGACAACGTAGCGTTCTGCCCCAGCTGCGGCAAAGCGACCGGACAGGCGCCCGGAGCAGGAGCAGCGCCGCAACCCGCGCCTCAACCGGCACAACAAGCAGCTGCTCCGGCCCCTCCGGCAGCGAGCTACCAGAGCGCTGCGCCTTCGGCTCCAGCTGCGCCCCTGGAAGAGAACATTGCCGGCATGCTGGCTTACTTCACCATCATTCCGGCCATCATCTTTCTGCTGATCGAACCCTACAATCGCAATCGGTTCGTGCGCTTTCACTCCTTCCAGTGCCTGTTTGTTACCATCGCGCTGATCGTCGTCGACGTTGCGCTTACGATTCTTTCTTCGATTCTGCATCTGTTGCCGGTAATTGGCTGGTTGATCACCGCGATCATGTGGCCACTGTATGGGCTCGCCGTCCTGGCGCTCTGGATCCTGCTGGTCATCAAGGCGTACCAGCATGAAATGTTCAAGCTGCCGGTCGTTGGCGACATGGCGGAGAAGCAGGCGGGAGCATAAGAGTTGCTGCACGTTTGCGAGACGGCGATCGTTCGTTCATCGTGCTGCGGCAGACACCCTTACAACGCGGGTCGGGATAAGTAAGCTCGTGACACTTCAACTCTCGGTCTCAACGCTCGTCCAGCATCTGCTCTTCGTTTTTCTGCTGGTGATCGCGCCGGTCTGGGACTTCTGGGACACGCAACGGCTGAAGCGCAATCCCAGCTCGGTAAGGAAGCTTCGCTACTACAAGACACTCTGTACGTGGCTGTGGATCGCGAGTGTTGTCGCACTGCTGGTCGTAGGCGCGCGTCCGTTGCTCACCATTGAGCCTGCGCCGCAAGAGATTCCGTGGTTGTTGCAGCACGCGTGGGCCTTCTATCTGGTCGAAGTCGTGATCGCGCTCTTTGTTGCGCTCATGTTGCTTCCGTTCGCCACGGTCTTCTGGAAGAAGGTGAAGAAGCAGCCGCGCAAGTACTCCTCCGCCGATGCAATGAAGTCTCTCGCCTATTTTTTCCCTGCCACCTGGACCGAGCGCCGCTGGTTTGTAGTTCTCTCCATCACCGCTGGCATCTGCGAACAGACTCTATATCGCGGCTTCCTGCTGCATTACCTGCATACATTTCCCTGGACCCTGAATCTCACGCTCGCGCTGCTGATCTCGTCGGTC
>JASHXK010000101.1 GCA_030043575.1 Terriglobales bacterium | reverse complement strand
ATCCTGGAAGACGTGCTGGTCGGCGGCTTCGGCGCCATCGAACTCGACCTCACCGGCGAACCAGCGCGCCCGCTCGTCATGTGGCCGGTCGACGGCGCCAGCATCCGCATCCGCACCGACTGGGACGGTAACCCTGCTTCGCCGCATTACGTGCAGCAGACGCTCATCACCTTCGATCCCGAAAAAGTCATCACTCTCACCGACGAAGAGCTCTCCTACATCCGGCTCAATACGCGCACCTACACGCCGTTTGGTCTCGGCAAACTCGAAGTCGCCTTCGAAACCATTCACGAGTTTCTCTGCGCACATCGCTTCGCCTCGCGTCTGGCCTCGAACAGCGTCGTGCAGTACGCGCTCTGGCTGCAGAATCTCAGCCCGCAGCATCACGAGCGCCTCATCCGCTGGTGGCAGGACGAGATCGAAGGCACGGGCAAGGTTCCAATCCTCACCGTCGAGAACAAGCCCGAGGTGCTGCGCTTCGCCGGTGGCACCGACGCCGATCTACGACTGCAGTGGCAGGAATTTCTAATCCGGATCATCGCCGACGCCTTCGATCTGCCGCCCATGCTGCTAGGCCTCGAGCGTGACGTCAACCGCAACACTGCGAGCGAGCAGTATGACGACGCCTTCCGCACCGCGGTCGTGCCGGTCGCGCGCCTCATCGCCGAGCACCTCACCCGCGACGCCATCAGCAAGCGTCTCGGCTGGGACGATCTGGAATTCGTCTTCACCGATGTTGACGCACCCAACGAACTCGAGCAGGCACAGATCCAGCAAATGCTGATCGGCTGCGGCGTGCTGACCGTCAACGAAGTTCGCCGCATGCGCGGCCTGCCACCCTTGCCCGAAAAACAAGGCGGAATGGCCGACGCCCCATCCATGCAATAGAAACTACTCGTCGCAACCAGTCGTTATTGGCGCCCCAGCTTTACTTGTCATCCTGAGCGGAGCGTCCGCAAAGCCTTTCCGACTCGCTTCTTTTGCGAGTCGGGCGGACGCGCAGTCGAAGGACCTGCTTTCCGGCGGAGGCAGAATCACTCCGTAATCGTTTTCTTATCTGATAGCTGACGGCTGACAGCCGACAGCCGCTTTTCGAGGCCCCATGAATCTCCAACTTGACGCCATGTCTGTCACAATGCCCCACGTTGTAGGACATCCTAATCGCCTGCCATTTCGCGGTGTTCTTACCGTGGTCGGTGTCGCATCGCATCGCGCGCCCGCAGGCGCCCGTGGTCATCGCGTGATGCTCACCCGGGCCGCTACGGAGGCTGCCCTGCCGTCGTTGTTAGGCATGGCTTTGGACTACGCGCCCTCGCTCGATGCCCACGATGCCCGCCGAAAAATCGGCATCATTACCGAAGCCAACCTTGTGCCTATGCCACAACGTAAGACATCCACCGTGGGAACCTTGCCTTCGTCGGGTGCCCCACCCTTGTCGCCTTCTCTTGGCGACAGGGTGGGATCCAATTCTGCCATCGGCGAGATCGCCATCTCCGGGTATCTCTTCGCCCACGATTTCCCCGACGTAGTCGGCGAAATCCGCGCCCAGAAGGCCAATCCTCTCGGCATGTCCTATGAAATCGCTAATGCCACCGTGCCCAATCAGGACGCGATGATCTGGACTGTCACCGATTTCACCTTTACCGGTGCCGCCGTCTTGCGCCGCAATAAGGCTGCCTATCCGCAAACCTGGATTGCCCTGGCCGCCGACAACTGATTCGAGCCGGGCCCAACTCTTGACTGATTGCTAATTGCTAATGCCTTCCATATCCCACATTGTGAGAGGAACAGAAAACATGGACCCAGAAATTACCACTTCCGACACTCCCACGCTGGCCGGCCGTCTGGCGCAGGCCACGCAGTCGCTCGCCGACGCGCTGGCCAATCTCGACGGCCAGTTCGCTTCGCTCCACGCCAAGGTCGACCGCATCATCGCCGCGGTCGACGACGGTGAATTGGAGGTAACCGCTTCCGCCAACTCGCTTCACAACAAATTGGCCGAACTCGAAAAAGCCAATCACGACTTGAAAGCGCAAAGCGCCGTGGCCCGCCGCAAGACGCTCTCGCCCATGGTCACCGCTCTGCTGGCCAAACAGGGCGTCGAGGCTGATGCCACCATCGAAACTCCCATCGTCGAGAAAGCTCTCGCCGGACTGAGCATCGAGCAGCGCATCGCCGTCAAGGCCGAACTGGCCCGCGCCGGAATCCTGGTCTGATCCACGGCCAGGATCGTTCTAGTCCCTATTCCCTGATCTCCAACTCCTCCTTTCGAAAGGACACCCATGAAAGCACAATTTGTTAACCTGCAAGCCGCGGCCGACTACCTCGGACCGGGCGCAATCGAAGTCGATCTCTACCAAACCGAGATCCTGGACATCTGCCGGCGGCGCAATCCGTTCGGCCAGCGCATCAAGCAAGTTCCTGCAACCGGCCATCCCTCGCGCTTCTTCGAGGAGACGGCCATCCCCACGCCTACCGCGGCCAACGCTTTCGTCGATCCCCGCAACATTACACCAACGTTGGTCACGCCCACGCGCGTGGAACGCAGCGTCCCGCTGAAGTGTTTGGTCTCGCAGATCAACTACAACGTCTTCGACATGGAGGTTGGGGCGCAGCAGGCGCAATTTGCTTATCTGCAAGCCAAGGACCTGGCCGATTCCGTCGAAGGCCTGTTGCTCACCCACGACGTTAATTTGTGGAACGGCAACGATACTTCGCTGACGCAACCCACTACGCCCCAGTACTTCGGCGTGATGGGACAAATCGCGGCCGGCGGCAACGCCGCAACCATCGCGACCACCGCCAGCATCGTCGATGGACTGAAGGGCATCATCGCGCAGATGGTCTCCAACAGCGGCTTTGAGGTGCGGCCGACCGCTATCTACTCCAGTCCCGTGCTGCTCGATTTGATCGACCGCGAGATGAAGCAGGAATTTAATGTGGTGCTTTCCACCACCACGGTCGCCGGCGGTCTGGTCGTCAAAACGCTCTCCACGCAAGCTGGCGAACTGCCGCTGATTCCGGACTGGTCCATCCCCT
>JASHXK010000100.1 GCA_030043575.1 Terriglobales bacterium | reverse complement strand
TGCGCAAGAGCTCGGCAATGTCCGTCAGGTAGTACTCGTGATGGGCGTTGTTGGTGCCGAGGGTGCTAATGTGCTTATATAGCGGCTCAGTGGCAAAGGCATAGATGCCGGAATTGATCTCCCGCTGTTTCTTCTCGCTACCGCGCAGCGACTTCTGCTCAACGATCCGTTCTACTTCGTTGGTCTCTTTGCCGTTGGCGATTCTGCGGAAGATGCGTCCGTAGCCGGCGGGATCGGCCGGCTCGGCGGTGAGAATCGTCATGGCGGCGTCCTTGGCCAGGTGAAAATCGCGCACGCGCGCAATCGTCTCCGGCGCAATCAGTGGGACATCGCCCGAGAGCACGAGCACATAGCGGAACTTTCGCAGGGCCTCGCGCGCCTGCATCATGGCATGTCCGGTGCCGCGTTGTTCGCTCTGCAATACGAATCCGATTCCGGTGGATTCGAGCGCTGCACGAACCTTGTCTGCCTCATGTCCGATGATCGCGAAGATGTTCTGCGCCGGCACCACGCGTGTCGCCGCCGATACAACATGCGCCAGCAGCGGCTTACCGGCGATCTCATGCAGTACCTTGGGATGCCGCGACTTCAGCCGCGTACCTTTGCCGGCGGCCAGGATGGCGATGGCGAAGGTCGACGGTTGAGTGTTTTCGGACTTGGTAGGAGATTTCCTGGGCATTGTCCTCGAGGGTTCAGAGAACCCATTTAACCACAGAGACACCGAGACACAGAGAAGATCATAAAAAAAGATAAGTCATTCTGCATGCGATTGCTGCGTTCGAAGCGAAGACCGTGCGAGGTCCAGGAGACGACTGAACATCCCTGTGTGGTGAACTATTCTACGACTCGCGACCCAGCGCAGGTACCGGCGAGTCGCGCAGCTCCATCATCAGCCGCAACAGGTCCTGTGCCACGCGATGGGTTTGATGCCGAGCGATCAGTCCTTCGAGGGGATGGACCTCTTCCGTCAGATACTCGCCCAGCACTGGCTTTACTCCAAGCGCCTCGATCTGATCGACATCAGCTTCAATCTGCGACTGCCGCTTCTCCGCGTACTTTGCCGCCAGCTGCGGCGACGCGGGTGTGCGATTCACCAGGGCATAGTCGAAGAACCGATGCCGGGCGTGTTTATAAAGAGCACGAATGTGATCGGATGCGCTGAGATCCAAACTTTCGTTAGCCTGCGTCATCAAGTTGCAGACGAAGACCTTCACCGCCGCCGAGCGGGCGATCGCATCGGAGACATTACGTACCAGCAGATTCGGCACCAGGCTGGTGAACAGCGATCCGGGGCCGATCGTAATCAGGTCAGCGCTCTCGATCGCTTCCATTGCCGCCGCCAGTGGCGGCGCATCGGCGGGATCCATGTGCAGCTCGACGATGCGGCGATCGCTGGCCGTGATATTGGTTTCACCGCGAACCGTCGATCCGTCGTCCATAATTGCATACAGTTGCGCGTTGCTGGTGGTCGCAGGATAGATGTGCCCGCGTGTCGCCAGAATGGCCGACGAATGCTTGATCGCCTGACTAAAGTCGCCGGTAATCGCGGTCATGGCCGACAGAAACAGATTACCGAAGCTGTGTCCGCCGAGTCCTTCGCCGGCAGGGAAACGATATTGGAAAAGCCGCGACAGCAGCGCCTCTTCTTCCGATAGGGCAACGATGCAATTGCGCACATCGCCCGGAGCCGGAAGATTGAGTTCCTTCCTGAGCCGGCCGCTGGAGCCGCCATCGTCGCTGACGGTGACAATGGCTGAGAGGTCAGAGATACAGGGCAAGCCGTCGGCCGCACTCGTCTCCCCGGAAGTGGTTACATACTGCTTCAATCCATGCAGCAGAGTCGAAAGGCCGCTACCTCCGCCCATAGCGATGACTTTGACGGAACGCACGTCTGCGGAATTGAAGTAATTTTGCATGGTAGATTGCGCTTACTAGTAACGCCACTTCTCGGGTTCGATCGGCGCTCCTGCGCTGGTATCAGGATAAAGCAGTTCGGTGAAGCGCGGATCGTCGGCAAGATTCTTGAAGTCCGAATCGTTGCGCGCCTGATAGCGGTTCGCGGGATTGAGGCGGATTGCTTCGCCGAGGTTACTGATCGCTTCGGGATAGCGGCCGGTGAGACAGTTCAACGCCGCCATGCCATACCAGATGAAATCCAGTTTGGGCGATTTCTTGGTCAATGCGTCCAAGTTTTCGCGCGCCGTGACGTAGTCGCCCATGTTCATTAGCGAGACGGCGTAGTCAAACTGCTCCTCGGCAGTTTTGAAGCTGGTCGATACCCGATTCATCTGCTGATTGCAGGTATTCAAGTGTACAGAGGCGCGATCGGCAAGTTCCGGACTAGGGCCGGTCATGACCTTTTCAAAAAACGCCCTGGCCTTGTCATATTTATGGGCCTGAAGGGCCTTCAACCCAGCCTCATAGTTTTGCACAGCCTGTGCAAAACGCGGGTCTTCAGAAACTTTCATGGGCTTGTTTCCCCGGCCAATCGGTTCAGAGCCAGACGTCGATATCGACAACATCTTTCCTTTGTTGGGCTTGAGGATTCTCCCTTTGACGTTCCCAGTGACCTTTTTCTTCATCGGGTGAGCATCCCGCAGATCGCTTACGACATAGAGCTGCTGCTGGTTGTGGAAAACCCCAAATCTACGCGCATACTTGTTGCGCTGAGTTATAACCGCAACGTAGGAGGTTCGTCAACCCACCTCCGTAAACTCCCGGGATGACAGCTAGTCGGTCCTCGCAGCGGATTCAAGGTCAATATTCTTCCAGTCGCCTTTGATAATGCCAGCGCGAATCTGGGCGGGCGTCTTCTTCAGTCTGGTTTGTTCGTAAGCGTAGAACACTTCCTTCATGCAGAGCGCGCAGTGCGAACCATGGGTGCTCTCGAAGCAGCTGTGCAGACTGTTATGCCCGATGCGATCGCAATAGCAATAGCAAGGTAATTGGTAGATCACGCCGGGGATCTTTGCCGCCAGTTGGTACGCCCGCACCTGATAGGGAAACTTGAAGTTTTCCCCCGACAGCTGGTCCTTGGGAAGTATCGGAAGTGCATCGCCGGGCTTGGGTGGAAGGTTGTTGTATGCGGGAACGTGATCACCCTGGGCGAAGCACACCACTGCCAACAGGACAGTAAAGAGAAAGGCTGCAGATTTCCTCATCGTCGCAAAAGCCTTGCGAGGCATTGTATCGAAGAAATTGCCAGGCCGCACAGGCCTGCTGCCATCAATCAAGTTCGAGAGCTGTGGCCCTTCATTAGGTTTGATACTGGAAGTCACCAGGCGGGGTGGTTACCGTCGTAACATCTGCTACAGAACCAGGCTCTTGACCTTGAATCCTATTTTTGTTAAGTATTTTCCCCTAGTAGAGATAACCTATGGCCATCAAGTTCTCTGGAAGCAAAGCAGCATCCATCACAGCAGGAGTTCTTTTCGTACTCGTGCTCTTTGCCATCTTCTTCCTCATCGGCGGAGATTATGCGGTGTGGTTCTTCCAAGTCCTGCCTATCCGGCTCTCGCGCTACACCGAAACGACTTTTCCGTGGCTATGGGAGTACAAGATACATCTCTTGACGTTTATCGTTCTGGTGCTGGTGATCAGTTTCTTGCGTAAGGTACACGACGGTCCGGTTAAGAAGTTTTAAAACAGCGAAGTGCCGAACTGCTCGATTTGGCGGCGGCAGCGCTCCAGAAAACTCGCTCTCCCATCACTGCTGGTAAGCAGCTCCTTCTGTCGCCGTACCGAAATAAGCTTCCACCGCGCTGAGCACGGCCTCCCGATCTAACTTGACTTCCTTCTGCTCGTAGCGTGCTGCCCAGCGAATTTGATTCACGATGTCTCGGGGATGGCATGCCCGCAGCGGTTCGTGCAGCTTGTTGCGAATTACGTTGATCAGCTCGTCGACAACGGCGGGTTCAAACTGAAGGTCAAGCGGCTTGCAGACCCCGCGGAAGATCTCATGGAACTCCTGATCGGTGACGGCTCCGACATGAACCTTGGTCTGGATTCTGCGCAGGAAGGCGGCATCGACCAGCGTGGCGGGATCGAGGTTAGTGGCAAATACCACGAACATTTCGAAGGGAATCTCGACCTTTCTGCCTCCCGCCAAAGTGAGGAAGTCGATCCTGCGATCCAGAGGAACAACCCAGCGGTTGAGCAGCTCTTCAGGACGTATACGCTGGCGACCGAAGTCGTCGATGATCAGTACGCCATTGCTGGCCTTCATCTGCACCGGCGCGGTGTAGTATTTGGCGACTGGGTTGAGTTGCAGCTCCAGCATTTCGATGGTGAGCTCACCGCCAACCAGCACCGCCGGACGATGACACAGCACCCAGCGCGGATCGGTATTTGGGGTTTCAGCTTCACTGACCTTAGGATGCACGTTGGGGTCATACACCGCGATCATCTGGCCATCCACCTCGATGGCATGGGGAATCCAAACCTGATCAAGCGCCATCACCGAGGAAAGAGCAGTAGCGATCGAAGTTTTGCCCGTGCCGCTGGGACCGTGGAGAAAAATCGAAGTACCGGAGTTCAGCGCCGCTCCGAGCTTCCGCTGTGTCTTCTCATCGATAACTAGATGAGCCAGCGCACGCTGCACGTCAGGCGGATGGATTTCGGCGTGACGAACGCTCTGTTGCTGTACCCGGCGCACGTAACTTTCAAGCGAGATCGGAGCCGCCCCGGTGTAGTGATTCAGGGACAGCAACTCGAGGGCACGCGATCTGCCGGCGGAGGTAATGGCGATCTGCGGAATGCTGGCATGCATCCCTGTCACTTCGCAGAGTTGCTCGGCACGCAAGCGCCGCAACAGTTCATTCACCACCGCAAACCTCAGGCGAATCTGGTTCGCCAGCTCCCGCAGCGAGAGCGGGCCAGCTACGCACAGGATTTTAAGTGCGAGATCCTCAAGGGTGGCATGCCGGACACCGGTCTCCTCGACCGTTTCGGGTGCTTCAGGTGCTCCCACCAGTGGTTTGGGAGTGACCGTAGACGCCTGACTCATAGTGGCTCCTTGACGTGTGCCAGATACGGTGACACGAATATACCAGATGAGTGCAACACCTTCATGTGGATTCGCGGACTGCCCCCGCGTCCCGACTCGCCTGTCGGATCCGACTCGTGAGCGACAAATTCCCCGCGCCGGCTTGAAAAGTTGTGGCATCATATGAGCAAGCGAGGTACGCCATTATGCGGCGATCATTGCTTGCGATCGTCATGTGTGTGGTTTTGGGTGCGGCTGTGCTGCAGGCACAGCGAGGCGGTGGTCACGCCAGCGGCGGTGGTCACGTTGCAGCTCGCGCAGCTGTCGGCCCCGCAGCGAACAGGAGTATTAGCGGTCTCGGAATAACCGGCGGGGTTGGAGGCCCTGGAGGCCCTGGGTTTCGCCGTCGCGGATATTGGTATGGTTACGGCTATGGACTGTGGCCGGGTTACTACGGGGGCTATGGTCTGGATGGGGATTTGCCCTATTGGGACTACGTAGACTTCCCACCTACAGGTGGGCCTGGCCCCGATGGTCAGGCGCCAGACTACGCGAACGCCCTACCGCCGCGACCGGTAGCTCCGACCCGTGAGCGAGCAGCGGCGCCGCCGGTGGAATCGCCGAAGCTGATTGAGATACCGCTGCCCAAAGATGAGGTCGTGAAGCCGCAGCCGCCGGCATTATTTGTGCTGGCGAACGGTGAGAAGCTGGAGAGCCGCCGCTACGTCTTAAGTGCCGACTCGCTGCAGATCGACATTAACCGCAAGCAGCGCACTATACCGCTCAGCGAACTCAACGTGGACGCGACCATCGCGGCTAATCAGCAGCGTGGCATCGAAGTATCAATTCCGCAGGATCGCAGTTCCTTGTTCGTGGGATTCTGAGCGCAGCGCGAACCTTACCAGGCGCTGGGGAATTTCTCCAGCGCCATCGTTTTATCTCAGATCGGCCGGAACTTCCGATTCCTGCAGAATGCGAAACGCGGTCACTTGGATAGGCCCGCGATCCGAAGATTGAAGCCTTACCGTGCCCTCAGTTCCTGCCGGCATCGGCTTAGGTTTCTTGAATATGAATCCGGCAACGTCGCGGTCGGTTGAACCGACCACGGGAAATCCTTCACTGCCGGCGCCGGCCTGACCGCTCACCGCCCGGCAAGGGTGATCGCAGATCGCGACAAACGCCGGAATGTTCAACGGAGCATAGATTCGAAATTGCACCTCTGCTGCTCCCTTTCCCACATTCTCATCGCTCTGGATCCAGAAAATGTTGGGCGTACCCCCTGCTGGCTTTGCACTATTGGGTGCTGCTGCGCCGTTTGCCGCTGACGTATTGTCGCCAACCACATTCAGCTTCCCTCCCTGGTTCGGAAGCTGCGACTCCAGGTCGGAAACCTGCTTGGTTAACGACTTAATCTTCTGCTCGTACTGCTGCTTGATGTCCTGGGTTACGCGTTGGGTGGTCTCGTAGACCACACGGTTCGAGGTCTCTGCGATGGCATTTTCGCGTTCCTGCACTGCGCGATTGATGGCTCGCATCTGCTGCCAGTAGAGGATGGTACCGACGAGCAAACCGACCACGATACCCCCAGTGAGGAACCTCCACTGCTCCAGTTGGGGAGGAAGTTTCAGGGCCAGCACGGTCGCACCGGAGGCCAGCAGCAACGTCACAACCAGGATGATAAGTCCAAACATCGGGAACCCTCGGAGCGAGCACGGAATTGCCGGTTCATTCGGCGGCAAGAAATTGAATTGCGCGATCGCGACGCCGTATCGACCATGTTAGTACGGATCGAAGTTGGCGTTTCAACGGACTGAATATTCGCAGAGGTTAGGCAAGGGCGGCATCGACCTTCCCGGATGGTCGCTCGCGATTTGGCGAAGACCGGATGAAACCTTGCCAGTAAGATAGCAACAACGAGCATCATCTAACGGTCATATCCGGCTCCGCTAGCGCCCACAGATACTCCGTCCCACCCACAGTTCCCCGATGTTCAATCAACCTCAGAAGCCCAACATGATCTGGGTTCTGTCGGTCGGAAACTTGATATTCAGGCCGTGCGCCTTGTTGGCGGCGAGGGTGGCGTCGACGTTGAGCTCATTGAGCGGGATGGTGCGCTGCACTCCATTCTGCTCCACACGCACGGAATTGACCGTCACCAGGTAGCGCGTGGTTTCCAGCCGGTCTCCATTGGAGAGGATGAACACGGCGGGCGGAGTCGGCTGGGCAGGAGCCTGCTTTTTGCCGGGAGTCTCCGGAGCTTCCCAGATTACCGCCTGCGGCGCATTGGGATCGGGCGCAGGAGCCTGAGCTGCCGGCGCCGGTGCGGGGGTGGTAGCGGTTGTTTGCTGTGCCACTCGAGGCACCGCGGGGGTCGTCTTCATAGCCTTGGTTGCACCATTCGCCAAGGTTTGATACTCCACCATGGTTTGGGCGTAACTCGTCGCTCCGAGCACAACAGTGACTACCAATACAGCGATCAAAGTGGTTTTCATGCCTCTCTCCGCAAAAGCGCTCAACAATCGGGGAGTCCTGTCGGCAACCCGTCGTCGAGACGAACCAGGTGTCGGCGCACGTAAGCTCTTCAATGGCGACTAACCCTGATCTGAAGCCAGTGGCCGACGGGAACTGCTTTGTCTCCGACGATCACACATTTTCTCTTAGTCCGCGTCTGATGGCAAAAGAATTATTGGAGGCCTGTGGAAGGCGGTTCGCTGAGACAAAACCGTAGACCACAAACGTGCTGGAAATGCCTACCACAGCCTTTCTTTGCAGGAGGTTCTGCAATCGTCTGCCGCGCCTCCGGCACCGCTCAGGATGGGACCATCGCCGTCCGCTTGGAATTCAAGTCCGCGGCTAGATCGAGAATGATGGTTTTCAGGTCGCGCTTGGGACTGTATCCGAGCAGTTGGCGGGGGCGCTCCAGATCAGGCACGCGACGGAGCATATCTTCAAATCCCTCCCCGTAGGCTTCCTCGAACGGCACGTGGCGTATTCTGCTGGGACTGTTCAGCAGCTCGATGATCGTGGTCGCCAGGCGATTGATGCTGACTTCCTCGTCCGAACCGAGGTTGATGACTTTGCCGAGGCACCCCGGTATCTCGAGAATGTTCTGCAGAGCTTCGACCACATCCAGCACATGGCAGAAACAGCGGGTTTGCTGGCCGTCGCCGTAGACCGTCAGGGGCGCCCCGGCCAGCGCAGCCTCCACGAATCGCGGCACCACCATCCCATATTGTCCAACTTGGCGTGGCCCGACGGTATTGAACAGGCGAGCGATCACAACCGGTAGCCGGGTCTCGCGCCAGTGAGCCAGCGCCAGAAACTCATCCAGCGCCTTAGCGCAGGAGTACGCCCAACGATGGCGGCAGGTTGCGCCGGTGAGCACGTCATCGTCCTCGCGAAATGGTACCGTCGTACCTTTGCCGTACACCTCACTGGTACTGGCAATCAGCACTCGCTTGCGAAACCGCGTGCAGTGTCGCAAAACAACATCCGTACCGCGAAAGATGGTCTCAATGGTTCTAACCGGTTGCTCCAGGATCAGCTTCACGCCGACCGCGCTCGCCAAATGGTAGACGCGGTCCGATTCGCGAATCAATTCTTCGCTCAGCGCGTCGTTCAATACCGTGTCGATGATCAGCCGGAATCCTTCCCGGCCTTCCAGCTGCGCCAAATTGGAGTAGCGACCAGTCGAGAGATCGTCGAGCACCGTGACCTTTTGACCGGCGTTCAGCAGCGATTCGGCAAGATGGCTGCCGATAAAACCCGCCCCTCCTGTAATCAACGCATGAATTTGAGGCATGAATCGCTCTTTCCTCTGCTGAAATACGGATCACACAAAGTAAATTGACTTCATGGGCTTTTCCGAGATGTTACACCCAAGCATTCATGACGGGGAGTCGTACCGCGAAACAGCCCTAGCTCCGCCCAGATCGCGTACGTCGAGGCGGCCTAGGGTTCGCTGGCTTTCCGCGAACCTGCTCCTGCGAAACCCACATCTATTACTCGCATGAAACCACCCTGCGATGAAGCAGTCATCCGCTCAGCCAGCGCAGCGATGCCTTGTCGTGAGGAACAAGGCGTGTGGGTCCTGGTGGCGACCATTCTTGCGTCCAGCATGGCTTTTATTGACAGCACCGTGGTCAACGTAGCCCTGCCCGCGTTGCAAAACAGCTTCGCCACCAGCGTCGTCGGCGTGCAGTGGGTGGTGGAGTCCTACGGTTTGTCCCTGGCCGCCCTGATTTTGGTTGGCGGCTCGATGGGTGACCTCTTTGGCCGGCGGCGGATGTTCCTACTGGGCGTTCTGGTATTCACGATCGCGTCCGTGGCGTGTGGGTTTGCTTCCAGCATCGGACAGCTCATTGCAGCCCGCACGATTCAAGGGATTGGCGCCGCATTTCTCGTGCCCGGCAGCCTCGCTTTAATTAGTTCCTCGTTCGGCGAACGAGAACGCGGTCGCGCTATCGGCACCTGGTCAGGATCGACAGCAATAACCACGGCTATCGGACCTGTCCTGGGCGGCTGGCTCATCGAGCATTTGTCGTGGCGCTGGGCTTTCTTTATCAATGTGCCTCTCGCGGCCATAGTGATCGTGACCAGCTTCTGGTGCGTTCGCGAGAGCAGTAGCCGGCAGCATGGGAGAATCGACTGGCTCGGCGCGACCGCGGCTACTCTCAGCTTGACCGGACTGACTTTCGCATTTGTCGAATCCACGCGGTTGGGATGGAGGCACCCGCTGGTTCTAGCCAGCCTGCTGGTTGGCGTAGCCGGGACAGTCGCATTTCTACGCATCGAGGCAACGGCCGGCGCACCAATGGTCCCGCTGAGTTTGTTTCGATCACGTGCCTTTACGGGTGCGAACCTGCTTACCTTCTCGTTGTACGCGGCCATCGGAATCTTTTTCTTCTTGCTCCCGCTGGATCTCATTCAGGTGCAGGAATACTCCGCGACGATGGCCGGTGCAGCGGTCTTGCCCCTGATCCTCATTATGTTTCTGCTCTCGCGCTGGTCTGGGGGATTGGTCAGTCGTTATGGCGCCAGAGTCCCGCTCACCGCCGGTCCGGTGATTGCAGCCTTCGGATTCTTTCTGTTCTCGGTGCCGTCGGTCGGTGGCAGCTATTGGAGCACATTCTTCCCTGGGGTAGTCGTGCTCGGCTTGGGAATGGCAGTCAGTGTCGCTCCGCTGACGACCGTGGTGATGGGATCTGTCGATGAGGATCGTGTGGGAACAGCTTCGGGCATTAACAATGCTGTTGCACGTATAGCTGCACTTTTGGCGATTGCGGTCTTAGGAATCGTGATGGTAGGTGCTTTCCGTGAACAACTAAATCGTGACGTGGCATTGGTGACTATGCCGGGCGATGTTCGAACCCAGTTGCAATCGAACGCCAGCAGACTGGCTGGCCTCAGGGCGCCGGCCGGCGTTGACCCGGTCACTGCTTCTGCAATCGAGTCCTCGATTGTTAATTCGTTCGTGTTGAGCTTCCGGCTGGTGATGTGGATTTGCGCAGCTCTCGCCCTCGCCAGCGCTGCTATCGGCGCACGCATGATCCCGGTGTCGGTCAGCACAGCTACCAGGCTCAGCGCCGGCGAAACACAAAGAGTACGTGCCTGATTCCCTTTTATGAACGGGCCGCTTCTTCAGTCGTATCCCAATGCATCAGCCGCCTATTAATCCGGCGGCAGGCCCGGCTCTGACAAACTTCTTCAGTCAGCTTGGTAGCATATACTTCAGTGATACGACGTAAGACAGCAGAGACTCGGCGTGGGGAGATCTTTTGGCTTCTATCGGTAATTGGGCGAAGCGGAGCGGACAATGAGATTGGTCACCGAGCCGCCGCATACTGTCCTTCGTCCTTCCTCCGGCTGGGTCGGCTTGAATCTGGGAGAGCTCTGGCATTCTCGCGAGCTGCTGTTTTTTCTTACCTGGCGAGACATTAAGGTTCGTTACAAGCAAACGGCACTCGGCGCCGCTTGGGCCGTCATTCAACCCCTGCTGAGCATGCTGGTGTTGACATTCTTTTTCGGACGGCTGGCCAGGGTTCCTTCCAACAATATTCCCTATCCACTCTTCGCTTACAGCGCCCTGCTGCCTTGGCAGCTATTCGCCTACGCTCTCACAGAGTCTAGTAACAGCGTTGTTGTGAACGAACGCCTCATCACCAAGGTTTACTTTCCCAGACTGGTAATCC
Organism: Terriglobales bacterium; assembly: GCA_030043575.1. Classification (GTDB taxonomy): domain Bacteria; phylum Acidobacteriota; class Terriglobia; order Terriglobales; family Acidobacteriaceae; genus Bog-257. The sequence continues at coordinate 9,603 of JASHXK010000100.1, read as the reverse complement.
CCCTTGCAAGTGCGCTGGCAGGATTGGTCGACTTCACCATCGCCTTTCCTCTGGTTGTCGTCATGATGATGTGGTACCACATCATGCCCACAGCGGCATTCTTGACCTTGCCCATCTTTGTTGTTTTCGCGGCAGCTGCCGCGCTTGCGGCGGGACTCTGGCTGTGCGCACTCAACGTCCAATATCGCGACGTGCGCCACACATTGACCTTCATCGTCCAGTTCTGGTTGTTTGCTTCGCCCGTTGCTTACCCGAGCTCGCTGATTCCCGCGCGCTGGCGGCCTTTATATGGATTGAATCCGATGGCGGGCGTGATCGAAGGCTTCCGGTGGGCTTTGCTACGCAGGGTCCCGTTTCCTGGTCCAATGATCGCCGTCTCCAGTTTCGTCACGACTGTGATTCTGGTTGGAGGACTCTTTTATTTCCGGCGTATGGAGAGAACCTTCGCAGATGTGGTCTAACCTATGAGCACCTTAGCGATTCGCTGCGACGGTCTTGCCAAGCAATATCGCATCGGCGAGCGCGAAAAGTACAAGGCCTTACGCGATGTGCTCACTCGCGCAATCGCCTCCCCCGTTCGGCGCGCGCGCGCGGCCCTAAGCGGCCATTCCCCGATTGGCAGACAACAGGAATCGCTGATCTGGGCTCTACAGGACGTTTCGTTTCAGATCCAACGTGGTGAGATTGTCGGCATCATCGGCCGAAACGGTGCTGGCAAAAGCACGCTGCTCAAAGTTCTTTCTCGCATCACGCAACCCACCCGCGGACTGGGCGAGATTTGGGGACGCGTTGGCTCTCTGCTTGAGATCGGCACAGGGTTCCATCCAGAGCTCACCGGCCGCGACAACATTTACCTCAACGGTGCAATCCTGGGAATGAAAAAGGAGGAGATTACCCGGAAGTTCGACGAAATTGTAGCCTTCTCCGGGATAGAAGACTTCATTGATACTCCCGTCAAGCGATACTCCAGTGGCATGTACGTGCGGCTGGCGTTCGCCGTCGCTGCCCATATGGAGGCGGAGATACTGATCGTGGACGAGGTGCTCGCCGTAGGCGATACCCAGTTTCAGAAGAAATGCCTGGGGAAGATGGGCGAAGTTGCTCGCGAGGGCCGCACGGTTCTGCTGGTTAGCCACAACATGGCAGCGATTCATGCGCTTTGTTCGCGAGCCATTCTCCTGGAGCAGGGTCGCGCCGTTAGAGATGGCGATCCACTCGAAACCACTCGCTATTATCTCGACGGATTCGAGAAGCAGGCCGATAGCGGTGTTATTGACCTGCGTTCCGCCTCCGTACCGCGATCTGGCAAGGCCCGTCTTTTTTCTGAGTTGCGTTTCAAGAATGCTGCCGGAGCACCGACCACCGCCTACCTATGCGGCGATGACATGGTGTTAGAGTTTGACATCGATCCGCCATTCACAGTGTCGGATCCGATACTTTTCGTAGGCGTCGACGACAGCCTTGGCCGCCGCATCTTTACCGTCAGCAGCCAATACTCGCAGTCTGAGTTTCCCGCCTTCGAACGGCCACTGACCGCAGTTTGCACAATTCCCGATCTATGCCTGCTTCCGGGGCGGTACTCGGTGTCTGTCTGTGTGGGTAATCCCTACGAGTGGTCGCTCGACCTGGTCGTCAATGCCGCCAGCTTCGATGTGCATGCGTCTGACTACTTCGGGAGTGGACGCATGCCCCCGCAGGAGTTAGGTGCAGTACTGGTGAAATCCCATTGGCGTGTGGCTAACGGCGTGGGACCGCGATAAGCCCACGGCCACGGCTCAAGGCGACAGTACCCCACATAGCCGGCCAGCACCGCAACGACCAACCTCTATTTCTGAAATTCTCCGTCCGAACTAAGGCTATCGGTAGGTTTCCTGAATCGCCGTCAATCGTGGGCCGCCTTCGATGCCTCCCGCGGCTCTTCTTCATTCGTGCTCTGGCCTGCACCGTTCCGCCCAGGCTTAAGTTTTGTAGCGTCGTGATCGGTGTAGTACTTCGCCCTCTCATAGTAGTAGCCGTAATCAGGTGACTGGACATCGACGGCATTGAGCACGATGCCACGCAATGGCGCCTTCACATCAAGCAGCAGGTCGCGAGCGTCGCGCACAGCCGCGAAGGAGGTTTGACCCGAACGGACCACAAGCGCCACCATGTCCGCCCGCACAGCCAGCAACACGGCGTCGGTAACCGACAATATCGGAGGCGAGTCGATGATGACGTGATCGTATACGTTACGTGCCTCGCGAATCACATTCTGCATGCCGGCCGAGGCGAGCAGCTCCGAGGGGTGCGGCGGTAGCGGGCCTGAAGGCAAGACAAAAAGATTAGCTTCGGCGGTTGAGCGAACCGCCTCTTGCCACCGGGCCCCGCCACTCAGAACATTGGACAGACCCACCTCGGGCCGCAATTCAAAAATCTTATGAATGTTGGCTCGGCGCAGATCGGCATCGATCAAGAGTACCCGCTTGCCCTGTTTTGCCATGACCACCGCGGTGTTGACGCAGGTCATGGTTTTACCCTCGCTCGGCAGAGCACTCGTAATAACGACAACTTGCGGGGCTTGTCCGGCGCTGGAGAGCAAGATGGAAGTGCGCAAGGTGCGGTAGGCTTCAGAAATCCCCGACTGCGGCTGAAGGGAAGTCACCAGCGTCGGCGTGAGATCGCCATTTGTTCCTGACGCTCCCAACAGTCGTTTGACGGGAGTTTTCGCCAGACCTCCGCGTCCTCGCAATGGAATGGCTGCCATGACAGGCAGGCCCAAGACTTGAACCTGCTCGGGCGTGCGCACCGTCTGATCCGCCATTTCCAACAGGAAGGCTCCGGAAATCCCGAGCATTAACCCGGCCAGGAGCGCAAGCAGCAGATTGCGGCGCACCTTGGGCCGTGCGGGAAAGCGCGGGATGCGAGCCTTATCCACGATGCGAATATTGCTGGAGTTAAGACCGGCCGCCAGGCTGGCTTCTTTCAACTTCTCCAGCAGGCCGTCGTACAGTTGGCGATTCGAATCCGCTTCCTGCTTCAGAATACGGTATTCAATCGCGTTCTCGTTGAGCTTATTGGCTTCCGCTGTTTGCTCCTGCACGGCCCCTTTCAGCATTTGCTCGCGTTTGAGCGCGGCGTAGTAATCGTTCTGGGTTCGGAGCACTCCCATTTGCAGTTCGTCCAGATAGGTCTGATTGATCTCCCGGAGCTGATTTTGAATCTCCGTCACTTTCGGATAGGTGGGGCCGAACTGTGTCGTCAACTGCGCGTACTGGATTCGCAGTTGTGCCTGCTGCTGAGCCAGACTGGAGAGTACTGGATCCTGTAACGCGCTAGCCAGGGTATCGGGGTTGCCGCTCTTGGTCATCTGGTACAAGGATTCCTTTTGAATGCGGTCAGCCTCGGCCTGGGTCAACTGCTTCCCCAGATCGTCCAGCTTCTCGATGGTCAGGTTCTGCTTGTCGTCGATGCCAACAATTCCGTGCTGCTTTTGATACTCCACCAACCGCGCCTGCGAGGTTTCCACCTTTATGTGCAGATCGTCCAGCTGTTTGGAGAGCCAATCGGCAGCCTGCATCGCAGAATTGAATCTCGCTTTGATGTTCTGTTCGATGAAGGTGTTGGCGATCGTATTGGCAACCTGGGCCGCCAGCCGCCGGTCCGGACTGGAATACTTGATCTCAATGATGGCAGTGTTCGGAACCGGCGCCACGCTTAGATTGGAATGAAAGACGGTGATCATTTGATCTTCACGATCTTCCCGCTCCAATTCCGGGTCCGACGATTGCGACGAAGCTCTTCCGCCAGCGCTGCTCGCCCGCTGCTTGCCGGCAAATTCCGGCCGGTTGTTTAATCCCAGGCTATAAATCACCTGCAAGGCCAGAGCATTCGACTGCAGAACATTGACTTCCGTAGCAGTCAACAGGTCAGGGTTGCCACTGGCATCGGCATATTGTTGGTTGTCTTTGAAATCGAGGATGCCGCCCGGCGCATAGCTCGCTGTCGAGATGCGGACAACCGCGTCGTAGATAGGCGTCATGGCAAGCGAGATCAGTGCCGTGGTGGTGACCACGACCACGACGCAGGCGATTACCGTCCACTTGCGTTTCCGCAGAATGCGCCAATAGTCACCCAGGCTTCGGACCCGGGTCGGAAAGCCGTAGGTGTCCTGAATGGTCGTCGCTCGCGACCAGTCCGGCGGCCCAAGTTCGGTCCTGCCTTCCAGCAGTTTGATGGAACTCATTGCTCCGCAGTCACAGAAGGTTGGAGTACTCCGCGGCATCTCGTGCTGGTGCCAAGCGGCCTCATAGCGGCCAGTCTAATCGAACCATCTCGGAAATACTATCTATAAATGGAACCTGAAGGTGAGCTCCGCACCCTGTTCTGACAAGCTATTAAAGCCACAGAACATTAGTTCCTTAGGCGGTCGAGTGTTGGTGATGCGCTATGATGAAACCCACGGAATCACGTTTGGATGAGCCGGGGAATCGATTTCCATTTCGGTACGAGGCACAGCCAGGCAGTAAGACACATCCTCCCCGAGCGCGGTTATCGCGAGTTGTTCCTCTCGGCCAAATAAATCCAGCGAGTGCCGGGTTTCTAAGTGAGGCAAGTGGATGACTGCCGTCGCTGTACTGAGAGCCGTCTTGCCGCGAAGAGTCAGCAATCGACTGTCGCGAACCGTCAACGCATATCGCGCTTACCGTAGTTTGGATGTGCAGCTACGCCAGTTGTGCCTTCAGTACTCTACATGCAGTTCTCTTGACGAAGGCGTGCAGTTGATCCGCAGGCACGAGACCTTTGGTGCAATAGCAACAGCACAAAGAGATAATGCAGTTCCTAGGTCTGCTGCAGCAGAATCCACCACGTTACGTCTGCGAGATTGGCGCGGCCTCGGGCGGAACACTGTTTCTGCTGGCTCGCGTGGCCCATCCGAACGCGCTCCTGATCACCGTGGACGTCAATCTGCCATGGGAACGGAGTATGATTCACGCCCGCTTTGCCACCGGCAAACAGGAAATTGTCTCTGTCTCCGGTGATTCGCGTGCTACGGGAACCATGGGGCGAGTGCGGGCCGCACTGCGTGGCAAGCACCTGGACTTGTTATTCATCGATGGCGATCACGCCTACGATGGCGTGAAGGCAGACTTCCAGAATTACTCCCCGCTTGTGCGCGCCGGAGGCTTGGCTGCATTTCACGATATCGTGCCCGACTTCAACAGCCGATATGGCACGCCCACAGTTCACTACACGGGGGGCGTCCCCGCCTTCTGGCAAGAGGTCAAGACGCAGTACAAAACCTCCGAACTTATCGAGGATCCGGAGCAGGACGGTTTCGGCATTGGCATTGTCTACCCCTGACCTGCTGCACAATGGCCGCTGCTGCTCTCGTCTCCAGATTTCGCGATACTAATTGGGGAACGGACGCAGCTTTCCTTGTATGCCTTGATGCGCTCGCGCTGTAAAATTACCGGGCTGATGGCCGGAAACCAGACTCAGATCGAAGCTTTGTCACGGGCGGATTTGCGTGGTGTGCATGCTGGGGCTGAAGTGGGCAAGCCGACGATTTCGGTTATCATGCCCACGTACAATGGCGAGCGATTCCTTCGCCCTGCCATCGAGAGCGTTCTCAGTCAAAGTTTCTGCGATGTCGAGTTGCTCGTCATTGACGACGGCTCAACCGATAGCACGCCGGCAATCCTGCGGGAGTGTGCCGCGCAGGACGAGCGCATGATCGTGCTCACCAATCCGCAAAATCTTGGTATCGCAGCCGCCACTAACCGTGGCTTGGCCGCCGCCCGCGGCGAATACATCGCTCTGCAGGATCACGACGACATTTCTTTGCCACACCGCTTTCAGGCAGAACTGGACTTCCTACGCTCTCATCCCGATATTGCGGTGGTGGGCTCATCGGCCACTTTGATTGATGACGAGGGAGTCGCTTATGCGGAATTCCCTCTGCCGTGCGAAGAAATTGACATCAAGTGGCGGCTGCTCTTCGTTGGCGATGCCCTCCACTACACTAGCGTCATCGTAAGGCGCGATGCCCTCCAGTCCATTGGCGGCTATGGCGAGGACCCGGCTTTTCGCTTCTCGGAGGCATACGACCCATTCTCCCGCCTGGCTATGCGCTATCGCATAGTGAACCTTCCCGATAGGCTAGTGCTCTGGCGACGCCATCCCGGGGCAACCTCCCGTCAGCACGGGCAGGAACAGATGCGCTCTGGAGACATCATTTCCGCGCGCAACATCTCCCTTCTGTGCAATTTTCCGGCGGCACGCGATAATCACTTGGACCATTGCGTGGAAGGATTCAAAGCCTTCGCCTTGATGCCTGCCGGAGAACTCCCCAGGCTGCCTGCAGAACAGGTTATTTCGGGACTCAAGTTCATCCTGCAGCTGCGGAAGAGCTTCTACCGGGTGCACAGCTTTTCGCGATCAGCGATTGCCCGTCATTGTTGCTCACTAAGCCGGTTCTGGGGAAAGCATGCCATCGCCTTGTCAGTACGCGCTCCATGGAGCTTGCGGGAACGGATGAAGGTGTTCTGTCTCGGAATGCGGTGCCTATGGAATTGGGTTTGTGCCGGTCCGCTGAGTCTCGCGGCCACAGGCAGGCACGACAGAATAACCGTCCCTACCATCAAACTTTTCTCGTCATCATTGGAGCGGCCTGCCTGAACCGCAGCAAACTAAAGCGCGCGATCAAGCAGTCTCCCGTTGTGCAACGACTAGTGCGAAGGGGCGTGATTCCGGTTGTTCGAGGCTACCTTCGATATGTTCCGTGGGAGGTGGGCAGAGAACGGCTGTGGGGTATTGTCCTGATGCACTATCTTGGCCTGGAAGCGCCGGCGTGGAACTTCACTGCGCGAACAATTTTCGGAAGCCACATCTCGGGTAACACTCGGGACGTCATTCCAAAACACATTTTCTATTTTGGAGTGTGGGAACCTAACCTCACGCACTGGATTCGCAGTCGCCTTGCTCCTGGCGACGGCTTCATCGACGTTGGCGCAAACGTCGGCTATTTTACTCTGTTGGCTTCCAGGCTGGTCGGGGAGTCGGGCAAGGTGGTCGCAATCGAAGCTCTGCCAGCTATCTTCAGCGCGCTGGAAAACAATCTGAGAATCAACCGTTCCGACAATGTGCGTGCAATTAAGTGTGCGGCCTGGGATGCAGAAGAACTGCTTACCATTTATACGGAACCCCAGGTTCTACCAGGACAAACAACCGTTATGTCCAGTTGGGCTGAGAAGTTCGGCCTCGAAAGTCAGTCGCGAGTCTCGGCCGCTCCCTTATCGACAATTCTCAAGCCTGCGGAGATCAGCTCCGCGCGTCTGATCAAGATCGATGTGGAGGGGGCGGAGTGGCATGTTCTGTGCGGTCTGAGGCCGATACTCGCCTCATGTCGTGAGGACTTGGAGATCATCGTCGAGATTACGCCTGAATCGCTTCAGGCAGATGGAAAAAGTATCGACGACTTTTGCGACGTCCTCGAACCTTTGGGTTTTCATCCTTACAGCATTGAAAACGAATATACACTTGATGCGTATAGGCCAGGTCGCCCTCCCCGCCGGCCACGAAGATTGCGCGGGTCGCCATCAGAACAGATCGACATTGTTTTTTCTCGGATTAACGCGGGGTCGCTGTAGCAGCTGGAGGTAAGGACCGAGATCGCGGGCTGAGGCCTATTATGAGCCTAGACGTTCTTGCCGGCGCTGCCCTAAATCCACACTATGAGAGAGCGCTCATTCGATACTCCCATCGTCTCCGTTGTCATGCCCACGTACAACGGCGCGCGGTTTCTACGCGACGCTATCGCCAGTATCCTCAACCAAACGTTCCGCGACTTTGAGCTGATCGTCATCAACGACGGCTCGACGGACAATACGTCGCAGATTCTTGCCAACTATAACGATGATCGCATCGTAACAATCACAAACAACGAAAATCTGGGCATAGCTGAGGCGACGAACCGTGGTTTCGCAGCTGTCCGGGGCGAGTATGTCGCGCTGCAGGACCACGACGACATCTCACTGCCCTGCCGCCTTGATGTGCAAGTCGCCTTTCTCCGGTCCCACCCCAAGGTCGCACTGGTCGGCTCGTCTGTTAAACTCATCGACGAAAATGGAGCTGTGTATGGTTACTATCGCGAGCCAGAAGACGACATCGACTTGAAGTGGGAGGTGCTATTTCGCTGCCCCTTCCGGCATACCAGCATCATGGTGCGGCGTCAGGCGGTGTCGGATGTCGGCCGATACTCCGGCGCCCCTGAGAACGGAACCGCCGCCGATTATGACCTGCTTTCCCGAATCGCATTGAACAACACGATTCAAAATCTTCGGGAGCCATTGGTGCTATGGCGGAGACATCCGGACGCGACTTCCATCCGATACGAGGAGTTGCAGAAAGCGTCGAGGGATAATATTTCTGCGAGCAACATAGCCTCACTGTTTGGGCGGCTTACGGATATGCAGGCCGGGCCGGCGATTAGATGGAGCAGTCAGGACCAGCGGAGCCTTAGAGCGTTTTTTCTGATGCCATCTGGTGAATTGCCAGGCGTTTCGCCCGAAGAGGTCATCTCGGGCGTCAAACTAGTAACCAAGATCCAAAGCGTTTTTTATCGGGTATATTCTTTTCCCATCCCTGCAGTTACCAGACACCGCATGCGCACCGCCTGGAGGTGTAGTAAACATGCAATCGCACTTGGGTTCCGCGCTCGCTGGACCTGGCGCTCAAGAATGCGGATATCGATGGCTGGCATCAGCTGTCTTCTTAGCACTTTTCGTAAACATGCCTGAGACAGGCGAATGATCCATGGCCAAGCCGTTGATTAGCGTTGTGGTGGACACCTACAACCAGGAACGCTTCATCGAGCAGGCGATGGTGAGCGTTTTGGAGCAGGGATTCTCCTCGGCTGAGATGGAAGTCATCGTGGTGGATGACGGTTCGGTCGACCAGACGCCAGAGATCGCGCGCAAGTTCGAGCCAAGGGTTCGTGTGATTCGCAAGGCGAATGGCGGACAAGCATCAGCCTTTAACGCGGGAATTGCTGAATCAAGCGCTGGGGTTGTCGCGTTTCTGGACGGGGACGATTGGTGGGCTAGTGGAAAAGTGAAAGCTGTTCTTCAAACGTTCGAACAGAACCCCGATATCGCAGCAGTTGGTCACGGCTACTTCGAAGTGCTGGACGATAGGCCAACGGGCGAAATGCTCGTGCCGCAAAAGACAATGTTCGTGGACCTTTCGAGCGTGGAAGCCGCTCGCATTGCCGACCCTGCGCGGATGCTATTAGGGACGAGTAGGCTGACCGTGCGACGTGAAGTTCTGACACACATCGGGGCAATTCCGACAGAACTGGTCTACGCAGCCGACACCCCGATTTTCATGTTCGCCTTTGCCCTCGGAGGCGCTCTCATCCTCGATCGGCCTCTCTGCTATTACCGGCTGCATTCACCCCACTCCGAACACGACGGCAGTGCGAATGAACATGGCCAGGAGTACCATCGGAGATTCGTAAAGAGTCGAGACTACGAACTCACCAAATTTCTCATGCGGATGCTGCCACAGCAGCTAAGCAAGCTGGGAGTGACCCCAGAAGCCCTGGCGGCATTTTTCGAATCCGAT
>JASHXK010000099.1 GCA_030043575.1 Terriglobales bacterium | reverse complement strand
GACGGGGATTCGAACCTCGGCTTTGCCACTGGCAAGCTGTTGCGTGCTACCGAGCGCGATCGTCTCGACGGCGCCGGAGACGCGATGCTGATGGCCGGCGGGGCCTATCGGCTCGGCCACCTTGATCTGGATCGGCAGCAGTTTGATCGGTCCATGCCGGTGCTTGCCGGATGCGGCGCTGCGGTTCTTTATCGCCGGGACGCGTTTCAGGAATGCGGCGGTCTGGATCCCGACTTCTTCGCATACCTTGACGATCTGGACCTCGCGTTGCGCGCCCAGCTTGTTGGATACACCGGGGTCTATGTTCCCGACACCATCGCCTATCACATCGGCAGCGCGACACTGGGCGAGCCGCTGCATCCGCGCGTGGTCGAGTACATCACGCGCAACCAGCTCTACGTGTTGATCAAAGATTATCCGCGGCCGGTGTTTCTGCGGCTGCTGCCGCGCATCGTCGTCTATCAATGCCTGTGGCTGTTCTTCGCATTCAGGAATGGCGCGCTCAGCCCCTATTTTCGCGGACTGCGTGAAGCCTTGCGTAACCGCGGCAGCATGCGGCAAAAGAACCGCGCGCTCCTGGCCCGGCGCAGAATCGGCGACGGCGAATTCCTCCAGCGTCTGCGCGACTCCGAGCGCCAGATCTATAATTGGCAGCAATCGCTGCCCGCAGCGCAGCGCTCCCGGCTGTTGAACATCTACTTCCGCTTATTCGGCCGACTGTAAGAGCCGCAATGCCGGAGCTGCTAAAAGATGGTCGTCAGGCGCGCCATAGCGCTGCGCCCCGGACCAATCGCGTTGCCCGAGAACAGTCCGCCAAAGTCGATTAATTCGAGCGTGTTGCTCAGGTTCTCTCCGTCGACCTGAAAGCGTACCGTGAATTTTTCGTGCTGGTAGACATCGACGCCCAGTGAAGCATTCTGCGTGAAGTACGGGCTGATACGGTCGCGATTAAAGTTGAGGTGACTAACCACGTATTGTCCGTATTCCGAAGCATACTGCTCGGGGGTTTGATCCGGTTGAAAGGGCAGTCCGCTGTTGTAATTGCACCCAAAAGCGAGCCACAACCGCGGGATGACCTGATAAATGAGCCGGGCACGCACCGTATTTCGCTGGTCCTGCGAATCCGGAAAATGCCCGCTGGTCGGGTTGATCGAATCATCCCCCAAGAACAATCCGCCGGTCACCGGGTACCAGGCATTCCCAACGATGTAAGAATAGCTGGCGAAGCCGGAGAATTTTCCCCAGTTTACAAGTTCGATCTTGCCCTCGGCGCCGTAGAGAATGGCTTTGGCAAACGCGATGGGAAAACTGATCCCGGTACTCAGAAGTTGGGAGTCGTCGGCGTAATTGTCCACATCGCGGCGGAACATGTTGGCGTCCACCCGAAGTTTGCCGCGAAATGATTTCGTTGCCCCCAATTCATAATAGTCCCCGTGAGAAGGCTGGACCGGCAGCTGAAGTGCCGGAATGCTGGTGTCAATGGACTCGGCAGACGGCGAACTCGCCAGAAGGATATTTTCGAAGGATGGCGTCTGGAAGATCCGGTCAAAAGCTGCATGCACATTTAAGTCGAGGGTTGGAAAATAGCGCGAGATGGCGAGGCGCGGACTGACCGCATTTTGATTCAACAGGAGCTGGTAGTGGTCCCAACGGACGCCGGCATTGACGGTCCAAAGGCCTAGGCGGATTAGATCTTCTACATAAGCCGCTTGTTCAAGATCCGGCCTGCTGCTGGTAAAGGCAAAAGTCGTTGCCGTGGCATCCAGGATCCCCAGGGTAATAGGACATTGGGGGTTGGAAAGGCTTTCACAGTCGGGTATCACGTAGCTGGTGTTCTCGTGCAGAAATGTGTTGTCGGATTCGACGCCCAGTTTCCATTCCTGATTATTGTGATGAATGGCGATGCTGCCGTTGAAGTAAAACTCATTGAAATAGTTGTGCTGCGTGACATAAAGCGGCCAGGAGGCCGGGTTGGAATAAAAATCGAGGGAGTTATTGCGGGCCATGCCTCGCAGCACGCCGATGACATCGGGGGAGAAGATGTGCTGGTAAGAAACCGCTCCCCTGGTTTCGAAGTTGTCGCCGGTCTGCAGCTGCCCTCCGGGAATGAAGACGCAGTCGCTCGGCTCTGGAGGAGCGGGCGGGCAGCCGGTGGTGTTGTTTTGGTTCGGCAGATAGGCTCCGTTCTGCTGTACCAGTTCGTTGGGGATTTGGTAACGGGCCAGTTCGTAATTGAAGATCACAAACAGGCGGTCTTTGGGCGTAAGGTCCCGCTCATAGCTCCCCGAAAAGCTGCCGATGGTTCCGGTGTTGGTGTAGTTCTCCGGAACCACCGGGTTGAGATAGTGGCTTGTCATGCTACCGGAGGCGCTCACGGCAATCGTGTTTCCCTTCCATGAGTATTCGTCCTGAGTACTGGCGCCCGCCGAATCATAGCTGCCGCCGGAAAGGCTGAATTGCCCATGAAATCCCGGATCCTGGTTTTTGGCCGTGTTGACCTCAACCACGCCGCCCATCTTCCGGCCGAATTCGGCGGGAATGCCGGCGGTATAGATGGCGAGGGAATCGACGTTGTCGACCTGGGCAGGTTCCGGGCCAAAGCTAGGTGAACGGTTGTCGGTCAGCGGTATGCCGTCCACTACAAATTGGGTTTGATACTCCGACCCGCGTGGGTGAAGAACGGCATTGCCTTCGTAGAGCCAACCTGGTTCCGAGTTCACCAAATCCTGCATGGAGCGGCCGGGCAGCGAGGTTACTCGGCTCTGTATTGTCTCTGACCCCATCTGATTGACCGAACCTGGGCTATAGGGATCGATCAAGGTGGCGGATGCGTTCACATTTACCGTTTGGGTGACTGGCGCCACTTTCAGCTGAATCGTCCGGTCTAACGGGAGAACGGAACGTATTTCCACCGACTCAGAGACCGGAGCAAAGCCCGGCTGCTCAATGGTGAGCTGATAAATTCCGTACGATAATCGCGTGACATCCAGCGTGCCCTGATCGCTGGTGGTGAGAGTGTTCTGATACTGACTTGCCGGGTTGGCAATCTGTACACTGGTTTTGACCCCCAGTCCGGCAGGATCGGTCACCGTCAGACGCAGCTCGCCGCGATTGCTCTGCGCAAAAGAAAGGCTTTGTGCGGCAAGGATCAGCAACACCGCAACGCCGCATTGAAACCTGCTCATAGAGATTGACCGTGAAGACACTTTTTGTTCGCTTGCAATTACAGACGTCGCGGTTGGCTCCGTTAGAATATTCCGCGCGCCACCGGTTTGTTCAGTCTTTATTTGTCTGATTTAACTGGCCGACGACGGCGGGTAGAACCGCGCTCACCAAAGAAAGGCTGAACAAACCGCATGTAGCGGGAATTTAACAGGATGAGGGAAGGGAGAAGATGAACCCGGACGTTTCCAGCTCCGCGATCGAACTCCCGCTTTCGCCGGCGAAGGGGCGCGTGAGATCCGTCCCTGCGTCCGATCTGGAAGAGCAAGTCATCGCGCTATTCGACGAGCTGCGCGCGCGGTTGCTGCGCTACGTCCTTGGCTTTCACCTGTCCAGCGCCGACGGCGAGGAGATCATCCAGGAGGCATTCCTGGCGCTGTTTCAGCACCTGCGGCAAGGACGATCGCGGCAAAATCTGCACGGCTGGATCTTTCGCGTGGTACACAATCTCGCGCTGAAGAGGCTGGCGAAAAGCGGCCGCTGCGTTGAGCTAGAGACGAACCGTGATTGTGCTGAACTCTGTCTCGATCCGCGGCCTAATCCGGAAGAGCAGGCCAGCAGCCGCCAGCGCCGTCAGCGCCTGCTGGCGGTCGTGGAAGCCTTGCCCGATAAGGATCAGCAATGCTTGCGCCTGCGCGCCGAAGGATTGCGTTATCGAGAGATCGCTGAGGTGCTGGGAATGTCGCTGGGCAGCATCTCAGCGTCGCTGGCTCGCTCGCTGGCGCGGCTCAGTCGCGCTGACGGGAGGTGAATCATGAGCACGGCTTACACCCACCTGTCCGACGAAGAACTGCTGCAGTTTGCCGACGGGGAACTCGCGTCACGGCAGATGGCAACGGTTCATGCGCATCTGGCTTCCTGCTGGGATTGCCGGGCACGGCCCAAACAAACCGAAGAGACCATCGCCGACTTCGTGCGCGCGCAGCATGAAGAGCACGATCCCCAGCTGCCGTCCGGCACTGGACCGCGCGCGCTGCTGCGGGCGCGCCTGGCCGCGGAAGCGGCGCATCCATCCTCCGCCCGGCATTTCCTGCCGCAGGTTTTCCCGCTGCGAATGCTTGCTTATGCGAGCGCGGCGCTTTTGATCGCAATTCTGACTTTCGCCGTCTATCGCTGGCTGCCCACCGGCAATCGTTTCACAATGCGCTTGATGCCCGATCGCCGGCTCACGCCGGGAGTGGCCCGCGCCATCAGCCCCAGCGACGTTTGTCACGTCCGCTATAGCGACGATGCCCGTCTGGTGGCGGCTTCAACGCAAGAAAAAGTTTTGCAGGAATACGGCATCGACAGCTCGCAGGCAGGAAAATATGAGCTCGACTATCTTATCAGTCCGCAGTTAGGGGGCACTGACGATATCCGCAATTTGTGGCCGGAGCCGCAATCCAATACGGAGTGGAACACGCGTACCAAAGACGCATTAGAAGACCGGCTGCATGAACTGGTCTGCGACGGTAAGATTGATCTCGCTACTGCGCAACAGGAGCTGGCCTCCGATTGGATTTCCGCCTATAAGCGCTACTTCCACAGCGACCGGCCGCTGCAGCCGTTGTAATTACACCGGCATCAGATCGGCGAGACAGGTGTTGCAGGTCTCATTCGTCAGCCAGCGCACAAACTCGTTCTTCGGTCCCAGCACGATCTGCTTCGACTCCACCGGCTTGTCGGAGAGCTCGAAGCCCATGATGATGATTTCCTCGCCCTTCTTGATCAGGTGGGCGGCCGCGCCGTTCATGCAGATGGCGCCGGAGGCGCGTGGGCCGGGTATGGTGTAAGTCTCAAGCCGCGCGCCGCTGGTGTTGCTGACGACCAGGACACGCTCGCCGGGAAGCAGTCCCACCATCTCCATCAGTTCTTCGTCGATCGTGATGCTACCAACATATTTCAGATCGGCTTCCGTAACTGTGGCCTGGTGGATTTTGGAACGTAACATCCATCGCATCGCTCTCGAGTTCCTTTCGCGTCCCGCTCTCGCATTGCGGATGCAGGCACTCATCCATATGTTAGCAGGTTGTGGCCAGCCGTCCACTCCCCCGGTAGTGGGATGAAACCCGCGCCATCACTGCGTCAGCACCGCCGGCGGCGGCAGGTTGCGGTTCTTCATCCACTCTGTGTTGATGGCCAGGTTCTTCGCCGTAGGCGGAATCTTGTCGATGTCCGGCATGAAGATGCGCAGCCCGGCCTCCGGTGTCATCTGAATGCGTCCATTGACCATCTGCTCCTGGTAGCGCGTCAGATCGAAGTTGAACCAATCCTGCTCGGAAACGTCGATCATGACGATGTCGGCCTGGGACATCGTGAGCTTGCCCAGGTTGATGGTGCCGCCATAGAGTCGTATGAAGTTCCGCCACTGCTTCACCTCGTTGGCTTCCGGCCGGCCATCGCCGAAGGTCGCAACCAGGTCGCCGGTTTTGCTGCCGATGTGCACCTCGGTGAGCTTGCCACGAATCGCCGGCGCCGGCAGAATCTGATCCGGGTCGATGTAGATGTCGTCGCCGGATACCTGAACGCTTGTCGCGCCTTTGGGATCAATCAAGTCCCGAACATTCAAGTGCAACGTCTGCACCAAAGCCTTGAGCGGCAGCTTCAGGACGTGCAGCTTCACGATGTGCAGGCGCACCCGCCCATCGGGAGCGGCGGAGACGTCGCTGACCATCTCGATGGGCAGCGGAACGCCTTTGTGCAGTGTTCCCTTCAGCTGTAGTTGCTGGCCGTCGGCCGTCAGCGAAACCTTCTCCAGGGGCGAGCCCTGCAACAGCCCGCCGTTCAGAATTCCGCTGATGTCTGACAGGCTGGTGGCAATGATGCCGGAGTGAATGTCGAGGACAAACGAGCTCGGTTCATCGAAGGAGGCAACTGCTCCCTCGCGCGTGGGATGAACTTCGCCGCGCAGCCAGCGCACCCGCAGCTGCAGTCCCGGGCGCTCATAGAGGATGACGTTGTGCATCAGCACCTTGGTCACCGGAGTCGTGGGGGCCCTCCCCGAAAGCTCGGCGGCGGCCGTGGCTGTGGCTGCCTTCGCCGCGGCCGCTTTCTCCGGAGCGGGAGCTGGTTGTGCACTGTTGGAAGTGCTTCCCGGCGCGGCCGGCTGCTGTGGCTGCGGCTTGCTGCAGGATGCCAGCGGGAGCACCAGGGCTAGGTACAAGAAGACGATCCGCTTCACTAGCGCCATATCCCCACCTCTTTCGTTCAGGGGATATATAGTAATGCCGCAGCGAACGATTGACACAGTCAACGCGCGGCAAGCACGCTGGCAAATCGGCCCACTTCCGCATGAACTGCCGCCAGCCACATATTGAAGCCGGACAGGCAGCCGGCGAACCGGTAGTGGCTCAGTTTGCATTCAGGGTTTATCGTGCACCGGGACGAATCGGCGCGCCCAGATCCCTCGCTGCGCAAAAAAAGCTTGCTCGGGATGGCAACCTGTGTAATACGTCCCAATAAGACCCGAATACAAACTGAGACACTACCGGCGAAGCACAAGCATGGATTTTTTTCCAAAAATCCGATAGCATACCCCCCTACCCTATATGCAGGAAAAATTTCCTCCCAGTTCGCGCGAGAAGCAGAAACTGCTCTACCGCATCAAGCGGCTGCGCGGCCAGTTCGCCGCGGTGGAACGAGCCCTCACTTCAGACGATGAATGTGCCGATATTCTTATGTTGCTGGCGGCGATCCGCGGGGGCGTGAACGGGCTGATGGCCGAGATTCTGGAAGACCACATCCGCCTGCACATGATGAACCCGGAGCAGAAGATGGAGTCGCCGGAAGAGTTGGGCGAGGACTTGATCGGGCTAGTGCGCGCCTATCTGAAGTAGCCGGACGGGATTTTGCCTGCTAATCTTGTATACCCTACCCCCGTATGCTATAAGAGAGTGGCTGGGGCTGTAACGCTACCGTAACCCCAGTGTAGGAAACTGCTTGTTCCTGCAAGGTTGGGCGTCATTTGCATCCCGCAGACCTTTGTGATGAACGTGCCAGCTGCACTCCTTGTGCTCGCGTTATTCCTGGGCGCCGCCGCATCGGCACAGACGGAAGCGCAGGGCAACCAGCCTGATTCAAAAACCCCAGCCGCTTCCGCCGCGAAAACCGATTCGTCTTCGGCCAGCACCACCGCTCCTCCCGGCGATCAGGCTCCTGAGGCGCCTGAAGGGCGAATGCAAACCTGGAACTTCCACCTGCAGACCACCACGACGGTGCAGGGCTATCCCTCGTTCTACGCCAGGTATTCCGGCCCCAACAGCCTGCCCACCAGCGCTGAAGTCCGCGAAACCGTGTCGTTGGATCTGTATACCGGGTTGCGGTTGTGGACGGGTGCGGAGATGCACCTCGATCTTTTGACGTGGCAGGGTTTCGGACTGGGCAACGCGCTGGGCATTGACGACTTTCCCGACGGCGAAGCCTACAAGATCGGCACCCACCCTCCGCGTGAGGGCACGGCGCGGCTGTTTATTCGTCAGACTATTGGCCTGGGCGGCGATACCGAGGAGGTGGTGGAGGATCCGCTGACCCTGGCCGGCAAGCAGGACATTTCACGAATCACCTTTACCATCGGCCGCTTCAGTTGCAAGGATGTTTTCGACAACAACGCCTACGCCAATGACCCGCGCACCCAATTCATGAATTGGGCATTTACGGCTAACGCCACTTGGGATTACCCAGCCGACGCTCTTGGCTACACCACCGGCGTGGCGGTTGAATTGAACAAGCCGAAATGGGCCGTCCGCTATGGATTCTTTCAAATAACAAGTATGAGGAATGGGTTCACCGCCGAGGACCAGTACTTCCTATGGCCGGGCGAACCCTCGGGGGGCGATGGCCGCTTCTGGCACGCCTGGGACATGGTGGTGGAAAATGAGCATCGTTACAGCCTCAACACTCACCACGGCACCATTCGCCTTCTGGGCTACGTCAACGCGGGTGAGTTTGGCAGCTATTCAGCGGCTCTTTACGCCCCAAACGTAGACATCGACCTGACCCACGCCCAACGGCATGAATTTGGTTTTGGACTCAACCTCGAACAGGAGATCACCAAGGATATCGGGGTATTTTCGCGTATGGGCTGGAATGACGGGATCAACGAAGCCTGGATGTTCACCGACGTAAATCACATGGGGTCGCTCGGTGTCAGTGTCAGGGGTGAGCCCTGGCATCGCCCGGACGATACGATCGGCGTGGCCACCGTGATCAGCGGCATCTCTCTCCACAATCAGCAGTACCTGGAAGCCGGCGGCCTGGGCATCCTGGACGGCGACGGCGCCTTGAATTACGCCAAAGAGAAGGTCATTGAAACCTATTACCAGGCCAAAATCACCAAGCGCCTGCTGGCTGCACTGGACTACCAGTTTGTTGCCGACCCCGCCTTCAACACCGCGCGCGGCCCAGTCTCCGTCTTCGGAGCGCGCTTTCACTTCGAGTTCTAGCGCTCTGCAATTCTCGCCACGATTCCCTGCGGTCGAGCCCCCGAAAAAGGTGTACTATCAGCGGCAATTCTGCTTATGGCAACAGCCGAAACCATTCGCCACAAACCTACTGCAGCGAAAAAGAATTTTCGCGTCGCCGATCACAAGTTTTTTCTTCTCTTCGTCTACCTGATCGCGGTCCTTATCTACTACCCCTATGTGAAAGAAGACAGCTTCAGCTATACCGTCTTTCGGGTGGTAGGCAGTGCCGGCATTTTTCTGGCGGTATACGCCGTCAAGGTGCGGCGTACCTTATTGATGTGCGCCGTGCTGCTGGCCATCCCGGCCGGACTGCAGCGGATCCTGCTCTTCCGCGCCGACGCCGGGTTGTTTTCCCTGCTTGGCATTCTTGCCAGCTTTGCTTTCGACGTCTTCATCATCGTCCTGGTATTCCGCCGGGTGTTCTTCGAACACGAAGTAAAATCGGAAACGATCTTCGGCGCAATCTGCATCTATCTGCTGATCGGCTACAGTTTCGCCAGTATTTACGCTATGGTGGACACCCTTCAGCCGCGGGCGTTTTATATCGACCCGCTTCTGAACTTGCACAGCGTTCCCAATCGCTTCGACTTCATCTACTACAGCTTCGCAACGATGACATCGATGGGAGCGTCGGGCATCGCTCCCGTCACCGGCCAGGCGCGCTCGATTACCGTCATCGAAACCACACTGGGCGTGCTCTACCTTGCGGTCTTGATTGCCCGGCTCATGGCTGGATATCGGCATTCCTCCGTCGAGCGGGATTAACTTTCTCTTCCCCGGCAAGCTGGTAAACTGAAAGAGCAATGATCCTACCGTTCGTTCGCGAATTCTTCGCGGACGTGGACAAGGTAGCCGCATTTGCGCGTGCCGTAGCCCAGATTCGAGGTCCGCAACGCGATGGGATAGAGGGCAAGGGTGCCGCGGGGCGGATATGTGTCTCTGGACTGACTTCCACGGGCAAAGCGCTTTTCTATTCATTACTCCAGCGAGCAGCCTCACGGCCGCTGGTGGTGGTGGTCAGCGACAACCGGGCAGTTGACGAATTGCTGCCGCTGCTGCGTTCGCTGGTCGACTTGACCGGAGCCGGTTCTCCCGAAGGCGTGATTCCCTTGCCGGCGTATGACGTCCTGCCGTTTCAGAACCTGTCGCCGCATCCGGAGATTCAGGAAGCGCGCGCGTCGGCGCTGTGGAAGATCGCGACCGGCGCGGCCGAGATCGTCCTCACGCCGCTCGCTGCTACCGCCCTGCGCTTGCGAGAAGCCAACTTCTATGTCGACTTGGCGAAGGTCGTGCGGCACGGCGAGATGGTCGATGGCGAGCGATTGTTGGAGCATCTGCGCATCGTTGGCTACAGCCAGGTCGACGTGGTCGAGATGCCGGGTGAGTTCGCATATCGCGGCGGATTGATCGATGTTTATCCTCCGGAAGCGGATCGTCCGGTGCGCATCGAACTGTTTGGCGACGAGGTCGAGTCCGTCCGCAAGTTCGATCCGGAGACACAACGCTCGGCAGCCTCGACGGATGAAGTGATCCTGCTGCCGCTCACTGAAACGCCGGTTGAGGAGGAAACGCTCGCCGCGATCAACGCGCGGCTGACGGGGGAAAGACTGGCGGGCAGCGAAGAGCTGATCGAGCGCACCGTTCGTGCCACCGGGGTTGCGGTTTTTCCAGGGTGGGAGTTGTACGCCCCGGTCGCCGGCGCGCGCGAGAACTTCTTCGACTTGCTCCCTAACGCCGCCGTGATTCTCGATGAGCCCGACGCGCTCCACGACGTACATGACGCGTGGTGGACGAAGGTGACGGAGGCGCACGAACGGAGCTTGATCGGAAATCTGGTGCGGCCGGAAGATCTCTATTTATCTCCCGAACAATGGAACGCACGTTTGCGGCAGGCGACAACCCTTGCGGTTGAGCAGCTCGGCATCGAGGACAATGACGCTGAGCACCTCGTGCTGCAGACTCAACCGACCACGCGCTTCCACGGCTCGCTAGCGGCGATGACGGAAGAAGTCGCCCGGTTGACCCGCGAGGGCAGGCGCGTCATGTTCGCCGTCTCCAGCACCGGCGAGGTCGAGCGACTCGCCGACGTCTTCAACGAATACAACGTGTCATTTCGCATTGGCAGCCGCACGCCCAAGCCGGGCAGCGAAGTCTTCGTCGACGAATCGACGTATTTTGCTGAAGACGTTGCGGCGACCATCATCGTGAAGGCTTATGTTCCCGAAGGCGTGGTCCTGCCGGAAGCGAATCTGGTTCTCTTCGGCGCACGCGATCTATTTGACGAATCGGAAGTCTCGCTGGGGCGGCCACAGCGCCAGAAGTCGAAGGTCTCGGCGTTCCTTTCCGACTTCCGCGATCTCGCGATCGGCGACTACGTGGTGCATGTCGAGCATGGGATCGGCCAATACCAGGGCTTGAAGGAGATTCCGCAGGAAGATGGCGGGACGGTCGAGTTCATGATTCTGGAGTACGCTGAGGGCGCCCGACTCTACGTTCCGCTCACGCGACTCGACCTGGTGCAGAAGTATCGCTCGTCCGAAGGCGTGAAGCCGGTGCTCAACCGCTTAGGCACGCAGCAGTGGCAGAAAACCAAAGCGCGCGTAAAAAAGGCTATGAAAGACATGGCCGAGGAGCTGTTGAAACTCTACGCTGCGCGCCGCACGGCCGAAGGCCACGCCTTTGCGTCGGACAGCGAGTGGCAGCGCGAGTTCGAGGGCGCCTTCGAGTTCAGCGAGACCGAGGACCAGAATAACGCCATCCTCGACGTAAAGCGCGACATGGAATCGCCCACCCCGATGGACCGCCTGCTGTGCGGCGATGTCGGCTACGGCAAGACGGAAGTCGCCATGCGCGCGGCTTTCAAAGCAGTCGGCGACAATCGCCAGGTTGCAGTGCTGGCGCCAACCACAGTGCTCGCCTTCCAGCACTACAACACCTTCCGCCAGCGCTTTGCCGCCTTTCCGATCAAGGTCGAGATGCTGAGCCGCTTCCGCACGGCGAAGCAGCAGAAAGAGACCATTGCGAAGATCGAGGCCGGCCAGGTCGATGTGGTCATCGGCACACATCGTCTGCTGTCCAAGGATGTGAAGTTTAGCGATCTGGGCCTGATGATTGTCGACGAGGAGCAGCGCTTCGGCGTGCGCCACAAAGAGCGGCTGAAGCAGCTGCGCAAAGAGGTCGATGTGCTGACGATGTCGGCGACGCCGATCCCGAGAACGCTGCATATGTCGCTGCTCGGGCTGCGCGATATGAGTGTGATTGAGACGCCGCCGAAGGATCGTATGGCGATCCAGACGGTCGTCGCAGCGTGGGATGAAAAACTGCTGCGCTCGGCGATTGAAAAGGAGCTGGAGCGCGGCGGGCAGGTCTACTTCGTGCACAATCGCGTCGAAAGCATTTACGACATCTCCGACAAAATCCGGGAGATGGCGCCGAAAGCGCGCATCCTGGTTGGCCACGGGCAGATGCCGGAGAGCGAGCTGGAGCGCATCATGCTGGCCTTCATGCGGCACGAGGCCGACATCCTGGTCGCGACCACGATCATCGAGAACGGTCTGGACATTCCGCTGTGCAACACCATCATCATCAATCGCGCCGATCGCCACGGATTGTCGGAGCTGTATCAATTGCGTGGACGCGTCGGACGCTCCGATCGCCGCGCGTATGCATACCTGCTGATTCCGCCGGATCGCGAGCTGACGGAGCTGGCGCGGCGGCGGCTGGCGGCGCTGAAGGAGTTCAGCGACCTGGGTGCGGGATTTAAGATTGCGGCGCTCGATCTGGAATTGCGTGGCGCAGGAAACTTGCTTGGCGGCGAGCAGAGCGGTCACATCGAAGCCGTGGGATTCGAGCTCTACACCACGATGCTGGAACGCACCGTCCGCGAGCTGAAGGGCGAGCTGCCGGAAGATGTTCCGGAGGCGCAGCTGAATCTTGGGCTGAACATTCGCATTCCTGCCGACTATGTTTCGGAAGAGAATCAGCGGCTGAGGATGTACAAGCGCGTGGCGGGGGTGGAGTCGGAATCACAACTCGCGGATGTTGCCGGTGAGCTGGGCGATCGTTATGGCACTCCGCCGCCGGCGGTGCGAAATCTGCTGGAGTACGCTGCGCTAAAGCTGCTGTCGCAGCGGATTGGCGTTTCGCAGATCGAACGCAAGCGCGAAGCGGTGAGCATTCGCTTCACGGAGAAAGCCAATGTCGATCCGGAGCGGCTGGCGCAGTTCGTGGCGAAGGAACGCGGCAGCCAATTCACTCCGGCAGGGATACTGAAATTTTCGCTGCAGGAGAAGCAGCCGGAGCAGGTGCTGGAACGGTTGAAGTCGCTGTTGGAGGAATTGGCGGGTGAGCAGCAGCCAGTAACGTGAGGCGGTTGCCGGTTGTAAGAGGACATCTCGTAAATCGCTTGGGTTTGTATCAGGGCACGACCCTTGGTCGTGCCGAACGACGCACCGCAACGTGAGGGCTTCAGCCCCTGCAACATATTCTTCCGGGGCTGAAGTACGATTCTTATCTGCCGGTTTAACGGCAGAACAGGCTGCTGAAAGCTCTTTGCGCCAGTGTTCTGTCGTCGGCTGAAGCCGACTCAGGAAGGAAAATAAAATGGCTTATCGGCACGACTAAAGTCGTGCCCTGATACGAACCGCTCGAAACGCGAGGCTTTCAGCAGCCTGCGAAGTCGTGGCCTGTTACAAAGCGCTCGCTCGCAAAATGAACCTTGCGGCCTGTGAAGCGCGCCCTGATACAAGCGAGTCATGAGATGCTTTTAGTTTTGCAATCCGAGTCTCGATTGGGTAAGTAAGGATCAGCGTGATGAGACTGTCATTGCTGGCAGTACTAACGGCTCTTCTCTATTGTGCGACGGCCGTGGGCCAATCGACTCCGCCACAGCCACCCCCGGCTGGCCGGTCCGGTCAGGTCGTACCGCCATTCGGACTGCCGGAGTTGCTGTGCAAGGCCGGCGACGTGGATGTGGTCTCGGCCTATCCTCGCATGGTCGATGACTGCTTCGATCGCTACTTTACGTTTCATCCAACGGACGGTACAGCCGTCGGCTTTCATCAATACGACGCAGAGCTTGAGAACTATTCCAAGGAATCGCGTGACGCGGAGATCGCCTTCCTTCAAGAGCAAAAAGGCGTGTGGACGAGCTTTATCCCGATTTGTGGCCTTGATACATTCACCTTGAAGAGGGCGATCGGCGACGACGGCCCCGCCGATATTCAGTTGGTATCAAACGCCATCAACGCTCGTCTGCTGGAGCTCGAGGACATCCGCATGTGGCAGCGCAATCCCGACATTTACTCGAGCAGCCCGACGAACAGCATCTTCCTGCTGATGAGGCGCAACTTCGCGCCCGCGGCAGAGCGACTGAAATCCGTGATTGCGCGCGAGCAGAAGATGCCGGCGAACTTCGCCGCGGCTAAGACCAACCTGAAAGACGTCCCGAAGGTCTATACCGAGATCGCGCTGGAGCAGATGCCGGGCATCATCAGCTTCTTCCAGAATGATGTGCCAGCAGCGTTCAAGAGCGTCACCGATCCCGCGCTGCTTGCTGAATTCAAATCCTCCAACGACAAGGTGATCTTCGAGCTGCAGCGTTATCAGGATTTCCTGAAGAACGATCTGCTGCCGATTTCGAATGGCGACTTTCGCATCGGCGTGGAGAACTATCGCAAGAAGCTGGAATACCAAGAGATGGTCGATATACCGCTCGACCGGCTGCTGGCCATCGGCTTTGAAGACCTGCACAAGAATCAGGCGGAGCTGAAGCGGGTGGCCGCCCAGATCGATCCCCAGAAAACGCCGGAAGAGATTCTCGCGCAGTTGGAGAAACAACATCCGCAACCCGACCACCTGTTGCAGAGTTTTCACGATACTTTCAACGGACTGGTCGCCTTCATCCAGCAGAAAAACATCATCACCCTTCCCTCGGAGATCAGGCCGATTGTGGAAGAGACGCCGCCGTTCCTGCGGGCGTTAAGCTCCGCGTCGATGGACACTCCGGGCCCGTACGAGAACAAAGCGACAGAGGCGTACTTCAACGTGACCTTGCCGGAGCCGACGTGGTCGAGGCAAAAGACCGAGGAATGGATGGAAGATTTCAATCGCGGCGTCATCGTCAGCACGGCGGTCCACGAAGCTTATCCCGGCCACTACACGCAATTTCTCTGGATCAAGCAGGCGCCGACGAAGATACGGAAGCTGATCGGGTGCGACTCGAATTCCGAAGGCTGGGCGCATTACACCGAGCAGATGATGCTGGATGAAGGCTACGGCAATGGCGATCTAAACCTGCGGCTCGGGCAGTTGCAGGATGCTCTGCTGCGTAACGCGCGCTACATTGCCGGCATCCAAATGCACACCGGCACCATGACGCTGGAGCAGGCGACCGAGTTCTTCATCAAAGAGGGACACCAGACGCCGGCCGTGGCCGAGCGCGAGGCGCAGCGTGGCACCTCGGAGCCGACGTACCTGGTGTACACGCTGGGCAAGCTGGAGATTATGAAGTTGCGCGCGGATTACAAACAGAAGATGGGCGACAAGTTCAATCTGGAGCAGTTTCACGACGAATTCATGAAGCAGGGAGATCCGCCCATCAAGATCATTCGCGAGAAGATGCTGGGCAACGACAGCCCGGTGTTGTGAAGCAGTGGCCAGTGGTCAGTGGTCAGCGGCCAGTGTGAGCGACAGCAATCGAGGCTCTCTTACCGACAACGGACAACTGACAACGCCTTCAAAAGGGGTTCCATGGCACACAAACGAATCTGTAAGGCGGTATTTCCCGCCGCTGGGCTGGGCACGCGTTTTCTGCCCGCGACCAAGGCGCAACCGAAAGAGATGATGCCGCTGGTCGACAAGCCCATCATTCAATACGGCGTGGAAGAGGCGCTGGCGGCGGGCTGCGACCAGATCATCATTATTACCGGCCGCGGGAAGACTTCGATTGAAGATCACTTCGACGTCAGCTACGAACTGGAGAAGATGCTGGAAGAGCGCGGCAAGACGGACCTGCTGGCGGTCGTGCGGCAAATCTCCGACATGATTCACGTCTCCTACACTCGTCAGAAAGAGGCCATGGGCCTGGGACACGCGGTGCTGATGTCACGGGAGTTGGTGGGCGATGAGCCGTTCGCCGTCATTCTCGCCGACGACATCATCGACGCCGAGGTGCCCTGCCTGAAGCAGATGATCGAGGTGTACAACGAAACCGGTGCGCCGGTGCTGGCAACGCAAGTAGTGGAAGGCAGAGCGATCTCATCGTACGGCGTGCTCGACGCAAAACCGGTTGCGAGCAAATGGGGCCACCGGCTGTTCGAGGTGCGTAATCTGGTGGAAAAGCCCAAGATGGAAGATGCGCCGTCGAATCTGGCGATCATTGGGCGGTATGTGCTGACGCCGGCGATCTTCGAGATGCTGGCGTCGACGCCGCTGGGAACCGGCGGCGAACTGCAGTTAACAGATGGGCTGAAGCAACTGCTGAAGAAAGAAAAGATCTACGGCTACACCTTCGAGGGCAAGCGTCATGATACCGGCGACAAGCTGGGATTTCTGAAAGCCACAGTGGAGTTTGCACTCAAGCGCGAGGACTTGGGCGCAGAGTTTCGCGAGTATCTGAAGACGTTGAAGCTGTGAGCGGGGACGGCGAAACAGAACCGCCCAGCTACGCGGCAAATCGCGATTCGATGGTCAGGATTCGGGTTTGAAGTTCCGACAGCCGTTCCCGTGCAGCATTGGTTCGGCTATCCGGAAGCAGCGTTCCGCTGAGCCGCAACAGAACCGACTGGCATATCTGGCGAAGCCTCCGAATAAGTTCCCGTGCCTCATCAATGCGGCCGTACAGGAGATCGTCTTCCGCGATCGTGCAACACGTAAGCATCACTAAGATTTGCGCCTCAAAAAGCGGACGATCAACCGCGGAGCGATTCTGCAAAGACCGAATCGCCCGAATATTGCGAGACATGTCGATGGATTCAGCACACTCCAGGCGGTGGTCAGTGCTTGCGCCCACCGATCGGGAGCAGTGTTCGAGTAACACGTGCTGAAGGGCCTGCAGGTGTTCCCTGTTGCCATCCGATACCGGAGGCTGGTTCGCAGATCGCTGCAGCTCGCGTCGCAGCGTCGCATTCTCTCGTTCCAGCTTAGCGACGGCGCCGGCCAGTTGCTTCAATTGGGAGTTTGCATTGTCGGGAATGTTCTGAGGCTGAGAGCGCAACCACGCATCGAGCTCCTCCGGTATGGCGAGCACGAACCCTTTACGATGATTGGGCCGGCGAACCGGCAATCCGAGCTCGTGCTCCCAACGTTGCGCGGTCCGCACACCTTTTCCGAGATAGGCGGCAATTTCTTTCCACGTGGTGAGGGCTGTGGACACCGCAACCTCCGCTCGCAACTCCTGCTGGAATTTAGATGCAAGAAACGGTGTGGGGAGCTGACTTCTTCTCTCATTCCAGGATGGCTGACTGGAGATCCCGCCGGTGGTTTGGAACAGATTCCAAGCCGTTGAACATGCCCGGCACATAGAAAAAGCCCTGCCACGTGGCAGGGCTTTAACGACTGCAAAGCGGAGTGGTTAGAAATACGACGGCTTCCGCGGGGTGCCGAGTCCCGTACACTCGTCCCAACCCTGCTTGGCGGGAGAGCCGTTGCTTCCCATGGTGACGTCATAGAACACCGTTTCGTACAGCACCGGGCGTACGTAAAGCCCGTAGAGTGGCCCTTCATCTTCGACGGTCGACGACTTGAAGTTGCCCGCGAAATTACTGATGCCGGCCAGCGTGGGCGAGGCGACGCTGGTTCCATAGACGCCGCACCAACCGCCGCAGTAACTGGAGCTGTAAATGTTGACTGGAGAATTACCCGAGGAGTCGGCCGCCCGGTCGGGTGAACCACGCATCTGGTTCGTGCGGTTGGCGACGTAGAGCTGGTACTGCGGCAAAGGCTCGTAGACGCTGTTGCCACCGCCGCTACCGCTCCAGCAGCTTTCACTTTCGTAGTTGCCGTCGGTGCGGTTGATCTGCGAACCGCCCGCGGAGACTACGTTGGGCGAAATGCTGGGATAGGCCACGCCCAGGCCGTCGTCACCGGCCGAAGCGAAGTAAACGATGCCTGGCTGGGTAAAGTCACTGTCATACGACAGTTCGCAGTCGCCGGAGCCGCACCAGTTCTCTCCGCCGTTGTAGGTCCAGCTATTGGACATTTCGCCGGCGCCGTAGTTGGTAGCGATGTACTGGGCCCCGCCCTGCTCGGCGCCGTCCCCCAGCGGGTCGTCGGTGAACGAGACTACGATGATCTGCGCGTGGGGCGCCATGGCGTGCGCGTACTGCACGTCAAGCGCTTCTTCCAGGTCCCATCCGGTCCCATTGTTCGCCGGGCAGGGAGGTGAGGGATAGCAAAGGTTGATGATGCTGGTATTGCCGCCCAACCCAAACTGGTTGGAGAAAGTAACCAAGTCGTTTTGCACGTTGGAGTAGTTACCGTACTCCACCACAGCAATCGCCTTGCTGCCGCCGGTGGAAACCAGGGTGCCGTCGGTGGGACAGCCTTGCGTCAACTGCGTCACACCGTAGACGCAGGCGATCGAGGAAGGCGTTTCGTAGGCGTAGTTCACAGCGTCGAAGGTGATTTTGCCATCACGAATCGCAAGGTAAAGCGGAGTGCGCACATGGCCCGGAGGGCCGACAACGCTGCTCGGCGGGGTCACTCTTGTGTCCTGCGCAAAGCCGTTAACTGCAAATGCCAGGATCGCCAGTATGACGATCAATGCCAGATTTCTCTTCATCATCTAATCTCCTCATTTATCGGATAGTTTTCGAAGGCGTTTGTGGCCTTCACAGGTTGATGTTGCCTACCGACTTTACCCGGAATCTCCTTGTTGACTCCAAAAACGGAACTAAGTGTACACCTCAAGTGGATGGCGGAAATACAATCCACCCTCCACCTTGAACTCATCTTCCTCTCGCATCACACCGGTGCAAGGATTCAGGCCAGAAAACTGCGCGCGATAGATGCTCGCTTCTGTAACCTACGAAAAAGCAAAAGGGGTCGAAGGTTATGCCAGCGGAGGGATGGCCAGAGAAACGGCGGTATCTTGACTCCGAAAGAGCGCCTTGTCAAGGACTTTTATGCCCACTCCGAGGCCATTCCACTTTCGTTGCCATCCGCACTCACGGTTTCGTGGTCTTGGTCCGTGATCATTGACCATAACACACGTCAGCCCAAGGTAACCCGCCGCGTGTAGCCCCTACCGGCTCTCTTTCAGCTTGCGCGACTTGGCTTCCACGCCCTTGGCCAGCTTTTCTTTGTGGGCTTCGAGCTTCTTGCCGACCTCGGCGTCATACAGCCCGATCATCTGCGCGGCCAGAATGCCGGCGTTGGTCGCACCGGGCTTGCCGATGGCGACCGTCGCGACGGGGATGCCGGCCGGCATCTGCACCATGGCCAGCAAGGAGTCCAAGCCGAGCAGCGCGGTGGATGGAATCGGGACGGCGATGACCGGCAGCGTCGTTTCCGCGGCGATGACGCCTGCAAGATGAGCGGCTCCGCCTGCGCCGGCGATGACGACCTTCACGCCGCGCGCCTTCAATCCGCGCGAGTATTCGCTGGTGCGCGCGGGCGAGCGATGCGCCGACGTGATGTCGATTTCGTAAGGAATACCAAACTCGGCCAGCGCCTTGGCGGCCTCGTTCATGATGTCGAGGTCGGAGTCGCTGCCCATAACGATGGAGACGAGAGGAGGGTTGTTCATATCATTTAATTTTGATCGGTCGGAGATTGTACGAGTTGGATTTGTGCGCAGCTGCCGTTTTCGATCGTAGTCTTTTCCGGATAATCATAGGTGAAATCGTACGCCTGAGCCTGATGGCCCGGGACGGTTACGGAGTACTGCCCTGCAGGTACGTGTATTTCGGCGATGCCCTTATCGTTTGTCGTGGCAGAAAACGTGCCTTGGGTTCCTTGCGCCTTTACTTCCGTACTCCTCATTGGACCGCCAGCGAGCCAGTCGCCTCCAACCGCGACCTGAATCATTCCGCCATGCCGTTTCTGAAGAGCAGCGATCTCACGAAGTGCCGATTGTTTCTTTTCAAGCGGCCCGGAGGCTCCGCACCCATCCAAAACCCAGCCACGGTCCGACTGTGAGGTCAGAAAGAGCAAGTAAGAGCTACCTACCTGCCAATCAAAGGAGGCGCGGCCGCTACTGTTTTCCTCCCAAATGTCGAATGACCCTCCGGGGTTGCCGCCCAAGATCTTCTCAGTCTTCATCTCGTAGACGTGGCCGTCGATGTCGTTATCGGAAGCAATGTAGGTCGAGCGAACAAGCTTAGCCTCGACGACTGCTTGACTGCGAAAGTATTCCGCACAGACAAGCCGGGGCTGCGGCTGATTGCAGACCGCAACAGGGAGATGGGAAACAATCCGGCGACAATCAACGATGCGGCAATCCTCCTCATACGTTCGAACAGCAGATCCCTCGCAGGCTGATGCCCGCTCGTGATGACAAGCTCATTAAGAGATCGTTTGTTGGACATAGACGTCCGCTGGTTTTTCTGCCTCCGGCTAAAGCCGGCTCTCGTTTATGAGAGCTACCCAGCACTCCGCCTTCGGCTCCGTGCTGGGCTATCCTAACTCCGCGCCCACGGCGCTCGGCCACTTGGAGTTCGTCACACCGATGCAGAGGCGAGAGTTGTCTCCTAATGGTGTAAAGCACCTATCCTGATAATAAATGCGCCAAGCAATTCTGCAGTGTGGCGCCGGACTCACTTTCCTGCGCGCAGGTGCTTCAATCCGCGGGCGGCGATGTCCTTGCGATAGTGCATGGCGTCGAAGCGGATCTTCATCACCGCGTCATAGGCGCGCTCGACCGCCTCCGGCAAGTCTTTGCCACGCGCGGTTACTCCCAGCACACGCCCGCCGGAGGTGTAATACATGTGGTCGCGACGGTTGGTGCCGGCGTGGAAGACCTTGACTCCCGGCAGCCGATCCGCCTCGTCGACGCCGGTGATCAGCTTTCCGGCCTCGAATGCGCCTGGATATCCTCCCGAAGCCATCACCACGCAGACAGCGGGGTCGGGCGACCAGCGGAAGTCGCCGTCGCTGACGCGGCCGGCAATCGAGGCCTCCATCGCCTCCAGCAGATCGCTCTCCATGCGCATGACGATCGGCTGAGTTTCGGGATCGCCGAAGCGGCAATTGAACTCCAGCACCATTGGCCCGGTCGCCGTCATCATGATGCCGCAATAGAGGATTCCCTTGTACTCAGCGCCTTCCGCGCGCATGCCGGCGACGACCGGCCGCGCAATGTGTGCCACCAGCCAGTCGCGCATTTGCCTGTCAACGATGTGATTGGTCGAATAGGCGCCCATGCCGCCGGTGTTTGGCCCCTGATCGTTGTCGAAGACGCGCTTGTGGTCCTGGGTGGCGACAAGGGGCACGACGCGCTCGCCATCGCTCATTACCAGGAAGGACAGCTCTTCGCCCTTCAGACATTCTTCCAACACGACGCGCGAACCGGCTTCGCCCAACATCTTGCCGGCCAGCATCTCTTCGGCAGTGCGCTGCGCTTCGTCTTTCGACTGCGCGACGACTACTCCCTTGCCCGCGGCGAGGCCGTCCGCTTTGACCACGATGGGAGCGTGAAAGAGCTTGAGGGCCTCGCGTACTTGAGCGTTGGTGGCGCAGACCGAGTACTTCGCGGTAGGAATGTGATGGCGCTGCATGAATTCCTTGGCGAAGCTCTTGCTTGATTCCAGCTGGGCCGCAGCGCGCGTGGGGCCAAAGATGGGCCAGCCGCGCTTCTGGAATTCGTCGACGATGCCTAAAGTCAGAGGCAGCTCAGGGCCGACCACGGTGAGATCAGGATTGAGGCGATTGGCAAGCTGGACCAGCGAGTCGAGGCTCTTGACGTCGACCGCCAGACACTCTGCGTCAGCCGCAATGCCGCCATTGCCCGGCGCGCAGTAGAGTTTGGTGATGCGCGACGATTGCCGCAGCTTCCACACTAGCGCGTGTTCGCGACCGCCACTGCCGAGAACGAGGACCTTCATAAGCGAAAGAAAAAGAGTAGGGTCGGCGTGCCGGACATGTCAAACGCGGGAAGACTCGATTCGCGTTGCCGGGGGCGCGGGTACTGTCGTGATTCGGTCTTTAGGACACTAGCCGAGCCGGGAGCATCGCGGTCCATCGATGACACTTGGTAGTTCACGTTAGCTGGGCGGATTCGATCTTCGCGATGCGGAACTACTGTGCCCGCTTCTCGTAGACCCACTTGTTGGTGGTACTGCCCTTGCCGCCAACCGTGGTTTGGCGTTCGACAGCTTGCAGGGTGTTGCCGTCGACAAGGCTGTACGTCACCAAGTCGTTGGCTTGAGTGCCATCGGGCGCGGTGATCTTCTGGTCGAGCACGAGGGACTCGCCATCCCAATAGACGCGGATGTTGGCGGTGTAGTCCGGCGACTTCTGGACAACTTCCTTCTGCCCATCGGTGACCGCCTCGAGCTTCCAGTCGAAGGTGCGGTCGCCATAAACCTGGCTGCGGGCGAAGTTGATCTGCGGGTCGTTTTGCGCGATCTCGAGCGTCATGCTGGTGGGAGCCGGCATCTTGAGGCTGCTCTTTTGTGCGCTGAAGACCCAGGTTCCAGAGAGATTGGGTCTGGCTTTCGGCGCCTGAGCGGCCACTGGCAGCGCCAGCGGCCAGAGTAGGAATACGACGAGGGGTCCCTTCATGGCGGCGGATTGTAGCAGCCGGGATATACAGAAGTCATAAAGATCGGTCGGCGGTAGTGGGCCAAAAGTTAGACCACTACCCGACGGCCTGGCCAAAAACCTGGTAAGTCGACCCCAAGCTTGGACAAGGCAATAGGCCGGCACGACTTGACACGGGCGAAATGCAAGTTTTATACTAACTAACTGGTTAGTTAAGTTGTCGGATGATCAACTAACTGGTTAATTAAATGATACGTGGATCGCAAAGGCGTACACTCCGGTCAGGCAGCCGCCGGCGCCCCGAAGCCAGCCGCAAGGCTATCCTCCAGGCGGCGCTCGTGGAGTTCGCACAGGAGG
>JASHXK010000006.1 GCA_030043575.1 Terriglobales bacterium | reverse complement strand
CGGTTGGCAGTGTTCTTGTGCAGGACGCCCTTCTGCACGCCCTTGTCGACGACCGAGACGGTGGCGCGATAGGCAGTCTGGGCGGCAGCTTTGTCACCCTTGGCGATGGCCTGCTTGAGGGAACGGAGCGCGCCACGCAGGCGCGACTTGTTGGCGCGGTTGCGCGTGGTCTTGGTCTCGGTTTGGCGCGCACGCTTCAGCGCCGAAAAATGGTTCGCCATTCTGTCCTGTAATCCTTTGTGGGGAATCTCGACGTAAGCCGAATACTTGATTCTACTGGAATCATGCGGTTACTGACAAATCAGAAGGCCCAATCCGTGAGTTTCTATGAGAGCGCTGTCATCCCTGAAGGGACTCAGGCTCCTTTTCTGTTCTACCCAGCACTCCGCCTGCGGCTCCGTGCCGGGCTAAGCTATTTCGCGCCTATGGCGCTTGATTTTCGGCTCTCGTAGTCCACTTCCGATCTCGAAAATTGACGGTCCGTCGGCCCAGGCGCTCCTTTCGCCCGGATGTGTCATCTAAATCATCGGAAGGGAATTTGACGCAGAATTTATGTAACGTACCTCAACCGCCATCGAATCCTCCTCTGGAGGATTGACTCCGGTGCGATTCGGGGGTACGCTAACCGCCAATGAGAGTAGTTTTGGGCTTGGACGAACTTCCAGCCGTGTTTCTTTCCTCCGTTCCAACGCGCTGTCGCGTTCTTCAGTGTTTGCCCCATCACAATTGGAGGCTGTCTTCCGACCCTGAATGAAGAAGAATATTGAGATAAGCCCGAATATCGAAACCCTGTTTGGTACCCGCGACGAAAACTTGCGCCTGCTGGAAGACGGTTTGAACGTGACTATCAACCTGCGCGCCGACTCCATTGAGATCACAGGAGCAGCAACCGATGTCAGCCGCGCGGAGCAGGTGTTTGCCGACTATGAGCACCTGCTGCGCAGCGGCCACTCGTTCGTCAACGGCGATCTCGGTTCGATGATTCGCGTGTTGACGTCCGATGGGACGGCGACATTGCGCGGTCTGGCAGAGGCTGGCAAGCAGCGCTCTTTCGGCAAGCGCACGGTGCAGCCCAAGAGCATCAATCAGCGGCGTTATCTCGAAGCCATTGAAAAGCACGACATGGTGTTCGGCGTCGGGCCGGCGGGAACGGGCAAGACGTATCTTGCCGTCGCGATGGCGATCTCGGCGCTGCTGTCGAAGCGCGTAAATCGCATCGTGCTGGCGCGACCGGCGGTGGAAGCGGGCGAGCGCCTGGGCTTCCTGCCGGGAACGCTGCAGGAGAAGGTCGATCCTTATCTTCGTCCGCTGTACGATGCGCTCTACGACATGCTGGAGCCGGACAAGGTCGACCGCTATCTGGAGAAGAACGTCATTGAGATCGCTCCGATTGCGTTCATGCGCGGGCGCACGCTGAACGATGCGTTCGTCATTTTGGACGAGGCGCAGAACACGACCTCCGAGCAGATGAAAATGTTCGTCACGCGACTGGGCTTCAACTCCAAGGCGGTGATCACTGGCGACGTGACCCAGATCGATTTGCCTAATGCCAATCGCAGCGGACTGATCGAGGCGATCGACATTTTGGGCAAGGTCGAGGGCATTCACTTCTGCTACTTCGATGAAGGCGACGTGGTCCGGCATCACCTGGTGCAGCGCATCATTCGCGCGTACGAAGACTACAAGGGCCGCAATGAACAGCTTTCGTTGGAATTGAAGAACGCCGCCGGAATTGCGACGGCACGCACGGCCAGCGGCCGGGTCTACACCAGCAGCATTGAGCCGGAAGCGGCGCTCGGCGAGGTGCCGCCGGAAGACGCTACAGGTTCGCAAGAACGCGTTTCTGAATAGAAACTTGCTAACATAGTGTGGGAGGGCCACCGCGCCCTCCCATTTGTTCTTGAGACGGAAGTGCTCCTGCTAGCTCACAAACCCGATGATGTGAACGAACGGGCGCTGGCAGTGTTTGCAGCGAAGGCTCAGCGCGCCGTTGGGCTGACAGGTGCGGTGACCATCTTCATCACCACGAGCGCCGAGCTGCGCGAGCTGAATCGTAGATATCGGCATAAAGACGAGGCCACGGACGTTCTGAGTTTTGAAACAACAACGGCGCGCGGAACGTGCATAGGCGAATTGGCGATCTCAGCCGAAATTGCCGCTGCCACCGGCGCTGTGCTTGGCCATGCCACGGAAACCGAGTTGCGAATCCTGATCCTCCATGGGCTGCTGCATCTCGCGGGGTACGATCACGACAGCGACCATGGTGAAATGCGGGCGCGGGAATCCGAGCTGCGGTTGCAATTGAACCTGCCGGTTGGACTCATCGAGCGCACGCACGCCAAACGCCGCTTGCGAAAAGCAAACCGTACCGCTGCTGCGTTACCACGAGGACGACGGCGATGAACCTTCCGTTAGCTATCCTGCTGCTTTTGTTGATGGGAT
This sequence comes from Terriglobales bacterium, assembly GCA_030043575.1. Lineage (GTDB taxonomy): Bacteria > Acidobacteriota > Terriglobia > Terriglobales > Acidobacteriaceae > Bog-257. The sequence continues at coordinate 787 of JASHXK010000006.1, read as the reverse complement.
TGCTTACGCTGGTTTCCTACGTCGACCGTCTCTACACGGAGATGGGCAAGTTCCTGTCGCGCGAATTCGAGGAAAACATCGAAGCCTACGAAGAGCGTGTCGAACCGCGGCTGCATGTGAGCCGCGAACGGGCGGCGTTGTCGATGACCGTGCTGAGCCAGCTGTGCATGGCTAGCATCGGTGTGCTGATCGGCTACGTCCTGTTTATGGAGAAGCGCTGGGTGGTCCTGGACCTGGTGCAGGCCGCCGTCAGTCTGGTGTTCATCATCGTTATCTTTCATCAGTTGCTTCCTTACCTGTTTTTCGTGCGCACGAAGGGCGAGTGGCTGGCCAAGTGGGCGCCGGTGCTGCGCATGCTCATCTATCTTTCCATGCCGGCGACGCTGATTCTGGGGTTCGGGCTTTCCGTGGCCTCGCTGACGAAAGAGCACAGCGAGAAACAGCCGGAGCATCCGTCGGAAGCGGTAGACGCACTAATCGAGGCCGGCCAGGAAGAGGGAATTTTGGAGGAGAGCGATCGTGATCTGATCCAGTCGGTGGTGGAGTTTGGCGACAAGACGGTGCGCGAGGTGATGACGCCGCGGCCGGAGATCATTGCTGTTCCGGCCTCGACGACGGTAGAGCAATTTACCGAACTGCTGAAGAAATATCCCTACTCACGCATACCTGTGTTCGAAGGTTCGATCGACCACATCAAGGGAATTGCCTACGCGAAAGATGTGCTGCAGGTATCCGACGTCGAGGCGCACACCAAGACGGTTCGCGACTTGATGAAGACGGAAGTCTA
>JASHXK010000098.1 GCA_030043575.1 Terriglobales bacterium | reverse complement strand
ATCACCTTGTAGATCTCAAAGGGCAGATAAATACAGCCCGAGATGATGGCCAGCCACTCTGCCCAGACGCGCTGCCGCCAAAGGCCGTAGCCTTCAAGAAATCGCAGCGTGGCATAGGCGACAGCGATGCCCACGATCATCGCAATGCTGGTGTCTGATATGTTGTCCGCGGCATGCAGAAGCTGTTGCGACAAACGATGCTTGAGACCAATGTGGAAGAAGAACAAGACATGCTCGGCCGCCTCTTCAAAATCCACATCGCGCCGAATCAGCACGATGAGCACATAGGCCACCACCAGCGCCAGTACGCCCTTCAGCGCCTCGATGAGGGCCACCGTTCGCAAACCGGCGCGATGCGAATAGCGCACGATGCGCTGCTGTTCGTGGCTGGCGGTGCTGCTCATGGACAGAGACATATGGTCTGGACGTCTTGCACCATGTACATTATCAAATCGGTACGAGATGCGTAGTTTAGCGGGACAGGCGCGATCTCGTCTTGGATTCGCCAGTCTTACCTTGCTAGTAGGGATTTTGGCGTAGGGGCGGCGGAATGGAAGTCAGACGAGGCCCTCACACCGCCTTGAGTTGACCGGACGCGGCCACATCCAGCATTTCCTCGATGCTGTCCAGCTTCACGCGGCTGCGTTCGGCGCCGACGCCAGCAAGTTCTGCGGCATCGATGCGCCGCCAACCGGCATAATCGACCCACGATACGCCCCGCTCCTTCAGCAATCTCCGCAAACCATCACCGCCCGGTCGCTGATCGTCGCCCACTTCGCGCGCGATTTTCTGCGCCAACTGCTGCGCTTCAACGCGGTTCGTCGGAATCGTGCCACTGGGGCCGCGCTTCGCCCAACCCACCACGTATAGCCGCTCGTCGATTCTGCCGTCTTGATTCGCGAAGACGCCTTTCGCCGGCGCTACCCCGCAAATCGCAACGCTCTCATACCCGATGCACGTCACCGCCAGTTCCGCCGGTAATTCGACGGTTACTCCATCTGCATTGCGAAACTGCACCGCGCAGAGCCTTCCATCGCCAACGAATGCCGAGGGCACCAAATGGAAATGGAAGCTAATTGCAATCGGCTGATCGTGGTGCGTCCCATCGCGAAAGCCCCGCAGTGTTTTCACGACTGCACTGTCACCGGTCAGATTCGTCGCATCGCTTACCAGTGGCTGTGCTCTGCGCAACGTACCCAGTTCGGCCAGTTCGTGATCGGTAAACTTCGCGTCGGACGCCCCACGCCTTCCCACAACACGAATGGTCTCGAGGGGCTGAGACTTTAGCCAATGAAGTACTTCAGTAGACAAATCAGATCCCGCAAACTCGTCCGGGCCCTTTGCCAGAATGCGTGCGACATCGATGGCCACATTGCCGTTGCCAATAATCACCGCCGATCGTACGCCGTTCACCGCCGGAGCCTGCGCATCGGGATAACCGTTGTACCAATTGACAAACGCGCCCGACCCGATCACGCCGGGCAACTCTTCGCCAGAGGTTCCCAGCCTGCGATCGCGCTCCGCTCCCGTCGCCAGCACGACGGCATTGTACAAATCCATCAGTTCCGCCAAGCGCACATCACGGCCGACCTCAACGTTGCCAAAGAATCCGACCGTCTCACGCCCAAGCACGCGATCGAAGACGCGCGACACCAACTTCGTGCTCTGATGATCGGGGGCAACGCCATAACGAATCAGACCGAACGGAACAGGAAGCTTTTCCAGAATGTCGACGGACGCCTGAGGAACTACGCGCAGCAGTTGATCGGCAAGGTAGCAACCAGCCGGCCCTGAGCCGATGATGGCGACGTGTCTCATTAAGGCAGCAGTTAGCAAGCAGCCCGGAGGGCCAAAGTAATTAGCCCAGCGCGGAGGCGCTGGGTCAGGAGCTGCTTCAATGAAATCTCACGTACTCGTAATTGACCGGGTTATTGTTGATGCCGCGGTCCGGAGGCGCGATCCACGCAGCCATTTTGCTTTGCTCATGGACACCGTGCATCAGACCAAGGACGAACGCTCGATCGCCGTCACTCGGCAGCCAGCCCGCGATACGCGAGTTGAACTCATCCTGCGTAATCGGCTTGCCGGTTGTGTCGGTTGGTACGCCCGCCCACGTCCCGATATTACGGCGGAAGCGCGTCGAGGGCAGCGCCAGCCGAAACGAGTAGCCGGCCTTCTCGATCAGACGGTTCCAGCGTGTCACGCCCATCTCACAATCCTTCACATACGAGCCGCGCGTCACTTCGTTCATGGCATTGCGCATCGGAATCTGCTCCGCCTTCGTGCCGTTGTTTCCGTTAGGCATCTCGATCGTGAACATCTGATCGGCCGCGATGTGGTCTTCATAACGAGCTTCATCTGGTCGGCCCTTCAGCCCATTCGCGAAGTACGAAGCCGCATTCGACGAACTCTCCGAACCGAACAGATCTAGCGACGAGCTGAACCAGAAATTCAGATACTTCTGCACCATAGGCAGATCGATCGCTCCGGCTTTGCGAATCGTCTCCGGATCGTCGGTGCCCAATTCCTTCATCACCTCCAGGGTGCGTTTGACAACGCGGCTGATGCCGGTATCGCCGACGAACATGTGATGCGCCTCTTCCGTCAGCATGAAGGAGCAGGTGCGCGCCAGCGGGTCGAAGCTCGACTCAGCCAGGGACTTCAGTTGGAACTTGCCATCGCGATCAGTGAAATAGGTGAACATGAAGAAACTGAGCCAGTCACGGATGGGCTCGTTGAACGTGCCCAGGATGCGTGGCTTGTCGGCGTCGCCCGAGTGGCGTTCCAGCAGCTCTTCCGCTTCTTCACGGCCGTCGCGGCCAAAGTACGCATGTAGCAGATACACCATCGCCCACAGATGGCGCCCTTCTTCCACGTTAACCTGAAACAGATTACGCAGGTCATACAGCGACGGCGCGGTGTGTCCCAGCATGCGCTGTTGCTCGACGGAGGCCGGCTCGGTGTCGCCTTGGGTGACGATCAGCCGGCGCAGCGTGGCGCGGTACTCGCCGGGAATCTGCTGCCAGACCTCCTGTCCGTAGCTGTCGCCGAAGCCGATCTTGCGATCAGGATTGCGGTCAGCAAGGAAGATCCCCCAGCGATACTCGGGCATGCGGACGAAACCGTAGGTCGCCCA
>JASHXK010000097.1 GCA_030043575.1 Terriglobales bacterium | reverse complement strand
ACCTTCATGTCCTTACGCTGGCCGTTGCGCATGATCGTGAGCGTGACTGTCTTCTGCGGGGGCGTGGCGTGAATCAGTCCTTGCAGTTGCTCCGGACCGTCGATCTTCGAGCCTTCATAGGCGACGACCACATCGTTCTCCATCAAACCGGCGTGGCAGGCGGGACCGTCCTGGTCGACATAGGTGATGATGGCGCCCGCGGATTCAGAGAGCTTGAGGGCAGACGCCCGCTGCGGTGTGACCGCGGTGATCTGAACGCCGAGATATGCGCCGGAATGCGCCTCCGGCCATGGCTGGCCCGAGGCAGGCTCGGCCATCGCCGGAAGAATCATGGCGACTACGAACAACGCGACGAACGAAACTCGACTGTTTGTACGCATAACTCCAACCCCGAACTCAAGAACTCCGACTGATACCTCAGCGGCTAAAGCCGTCCCCAAGCTTGTAGCTTCGTGCACGCCTGACAACCTGCCCTGAGCGCAGCCGAACGGGCGTGCTCCACCCGGCTTCCTAGTGGCATCTGCGAAACGCGATCTGCCCAATCGTAGTCCGAATGCGCAGCGCCGGACCGCCGCCGTTAATGGTTCCCTCCGCGGACATCGACTTAGGGGTGAACACGCCGCCTTGTTGCGTGATGTTCAACCCAGGAAAATCGGAGGCGACAATGCCGTGGCCCGTCGCCATATCGGAAGTGGCATGCACCGATACCGGCAAGCCGCCGGCGAAACAAACGGTCACATCGCCGGATGCGGTGTGCAAAAACGAGTCGGTAAAACCGTGGTTGCCGATGAACTCGACCGTCACCGGACCCGCTCCGGTCTCGACTTGCGCGCCGCGGCCCAGATTTAACAGCGTCACACTGCCGCCGCCCGTCGTAACCGTCACCGGCCCGGTAGCGCTGGCCAGGCGCACGCTGCCACCTTCCGTCTCGGCCTGCACCGCGCCAAATACGTCGCCCAGATACAGATTGCCGCCACCGCTCACCACGTGCAGGTCGCCAAAGCATTTCTGCACCTGGATGCTGCCCGCGCCGGTCTGAATGGTAGAAGCCTTTGCCGTTCCGATATAAACCCGGCCTCCGCCGAGGCTGACCTGCGTTTGACCGGCAACATTGGAGACGCGAACATCGGAGGCGCCGCTGGTGAAAGTCAAATCGCCGCCGAGATTGCCGGCCTCCACGTTCCCTCCGCCGCTGGCGATCTTCACCGGTCCGGCCAAATCGTCCAGCTTGATCAAACCCGCACCGGTCGTAGCCACAATCATGGCTGCAATCGAAGTGAACGCCAGCGAGCCGCTGTGCGTTTGCACTTTCAGCACACTCAAGTCGCGCGGCACCTGCACAATAAACTCGGCACCCAGACGCTCGAGATTCTTGCTGGTTGCCTTGCCCTCGATGGAATCGCTGTCTCCCACCTTGCTGGCGGTAATCCGCAAGTGATCAAACTGCCGCTTGGCCGCCTCGGGACTGGGCAAATACGAGCGCTTGCGAACAATGTACGAGATGTGCGGTGAATTACCCTGCACCTCCACCGAGCCAAGATCGGCGTTGACCCGCAACTCGTGCGCCGGCGGAAGCGTTCCTGTGACCTCTTCCACCCAGGTATTTCCCTCGCGATAGATACGCGGCTGCTGGGCACAGAGAGGAAGCGCAATCGCAAGCAGAAAGGCCAAGCCGCAGAGATACACCCCGACTTCCTGGGTGATCCTGTTCTGCGCCGGTGCGTCCTGCTGTTGATTTTGGTCTTCCTTTTGGTTGCAATCAGCCATCGTTACGATTTTCTCTGGGCGGTGGATTTAGTCGATTGCCGGCATGGACGCCAGCTCGCGGTCCGACTCGGTGCGAATGTACTCGCTCGGGTCGCTCTTTGCCAACTGCTGCAAAGCCATGCGCACGCTGGTGTCCGCGCGCACCGGTTCCAGCGCCTTCAAGGCGCCGGCGCGCACGCCGAGATTGCTGTCATTCAACAAGGCATCGAGAACGGCGTTGCGCACGCGAATGTCCTGCTTCACATAATCCTTCAATCCATCGAGCGCCTTCAGCCGAACTCCCGGATTGCTGTCAAAGCGCAGCGCATAGGTCAGGGCCTCGCGCACGCGAGGATCGTCGGGCTTGCTGGTCAGCAGGTCAACGGAATCCAGCCGCACGCCGGAGTTGTTGAAATTGTTACGCGCAGCGAAGGTCAGCATTTCCTGAATCTGGGGATCGCTGATTGAGCCTTCCACGGAATCAGGCACGATGCGCTGGTACTGGATCTTCACGTCGTTGGAATTGGGCTTGTGCTCGATCGAAGTAATGCCCCCGATCGAAGCTTCCTGAATTGTGTTTTGGCTTGCCGGATGAGGTGCTTTACTGCCCAGTGCGCTGTACATCGTTCCCAAGCCGGAGCCAAAACCGACGAGAAGAAGAACTGCCGCCAGCGCCGGCGAGAAACGAACCTGCCGCAGCCACGCCGTTGGATCAAAAACAAAGCGGTGATACCAGGCGCGGTGCTGCTCGGCGCTCTCGAGCGCCTCCTGGAGCCGCATGCGCGCGGATGCGAGGAAGCTGGCGGAAGGCTCTTCGACCACCAGGGCGTTCATCTGTGCCTGAAATTCCTGTTGCGCAGCGAGTTCGGCAGCGCAGGCCTTGCAGCGCTGGATGTGCTGCTCCAACTCATGACGCGCGTCGTCCGCCAGCTCGTTGTACAGGTACAGGGAAACGTTTTGTTGTACCCAATCGCAATTCATGATTGCTACCTCTCAAATCATTCGCGAGAGAAAAAGTAACTAGTAACCAGCAATCAGCCAAAGCGCACTGTTGGCGCTCACTGGAACGTGAAAACTTCACTCAATACCGTTTGCCAGTTACCAATTACTAATTACTAGCTACTCACTTCATATCCCTCAATGCCGCTCGCAGCTTCTGTGTGCCGCGGAACAGCGTATTCTTGGCCGTCTCTTCCGTCGTATTCAAAATTTCACCGATCGTGCGCAGCTTCAGTCCCTGATAATGCTTCATCTCGAAGACCATGCGCTCGCGCGGCGTCAGTTTGGTCAGCGCTTTGGCGATGCGCGCTCCCAGTTCGCGCCGCATCAGATCGCGCTCGGGACTCGCACCCGATCGCTGATCGGCCACCTGGTCCATCAGGTCGTAGGTGCCGCCCTCCGAATCCACCGCGATACCCGAGTCTTCCTTGCGCACTTGCCGTTTGCGCAGCAGATCGAGGCAGAGATTAGTCACAATGCGGTAGATCCAGGTGTAGAACGAGCACTCGAAGCGGAAGTTGTTGATGTTGCGGTAAGCCTTGAGGAACGCTTCCTGATAAATGTCCTGGGCGTCCTGCTCGGAGCGCGTGAGGTGATAGGCTAGGCGGAGGACAGCGCCGTCGTACTGGCGCACCAGTTCCTCGAACGCGGCATGATTGCCACGCTGCGCTTCCCGGATCAGCTCCGTGTCGTTCATGCGGCTCTGGGCCTGCCCCACGCGACTCCCTCGCGCTGAGGGAATCGATGACGCCGTCTCCTGCCACGCTTCAGGAGGACGGAGCGCCGGGGTTCCTAAAACACGCGCGCGAGGCGCGCATTGAGGTGCAAGTCCCGGGCCAACCGTGAGGGGAACTGCTACCGCTTCGGCCGGCATGCTGGTTTCTACCTAGTTTGCAATTGGCAAGCCAATTCTCGTGCCTGCAACTACATAGACGCGTGCAGGGAGAAACCGTGAGCGAATTATAGACCGCCCTTTCGATAGGTACGGCCAAAGTGGCAAATAGGTTTCAGGAGGACGGGTAACGATCCGGGTAACAGCAGCGGGACAGCGGACAAAAACGCCGCCTCGTTCTTGACCAACTGCCGCTTAGCTAAGTAAACTTAGCTAAGTATGAGCTATACCGTACATCAGGCTAAAACCAATCTTTCCAAGCTGATCAAGGAAGCCGAGAGCGGCAAGGAAGTCGTCATCACCCGGGCGAAAAAGCCAGTGGCAAAAATTGTCCCAATCGCGGCCAGTCCCAAGCAGCGCGTCCCCGGTATGTTCAAGGGCCAGCTTTGGTCGGCGCCGGACGCGTTTGATCCGCTTACCGATGAGGAGATGCGAGAGTTGGGGTTCGAGTGATTGCGCTCGCAGACACTCATACTTTGCGGTGGTGGCTCGACGATCCAGACAAGTTATCGGTCGGAGCCACGAGATTCCTAGCCGACCGGCTGAATTCGTTGGTGATCTCGGCTGTTGTCCCCTGGGAGCTCGCGATCAAAACCAGAACT